>METP01000001.1 GCA_001771365.1 candidate division WOR-1 bacterium RIFCSPLOWO2_02_FULL_46_20
AAGTCACAAAATCATCGTTTCTAGGCCATTTTGTCGACATAAAACGTGAAATTTGGCCAACTTTCAATTTCTCAGTCTGAAATTCTACCTGAAATTTCTTAAAAAAGCCACCGATAATTGAGGGGTGCCAAATTATGACACAATTTTCAGCCGTGCCGGGATCCACCCGCGCAGAAACCAGATGTTATGTGTTAAATCATGCAGCAATAATAAGAAAAATAGTACGCGAAGAACGAGCAGTTGAAATTGCAATCCGTTTCCTGAAAAGCGAGAAGCCCTTTTCTGATCTCTCAGCAATCAAGCGCCTGATTCATGATTATAATAGCGCGGTTAGCGGCGAGGAACTAACCGGCGTTCTTATGGTTCACCGGAAACACCTGCCGCCAGATTTAACTTCCCAGGTTGGGGGTGATGAAACTTTCCGGAGATTTTGCGAGATCATCGGTTTTTGCGGTGGCATTGCGCTTAAAACACTTGGTGGAGGTCGACTTCCCAGCTCACTTAATGATAGTGAGGCCGCTAGATTGACTCCTGTTTCAGGGTTCCCGGTTACCAGACCGTCAGGGCAAGGCCGTATTAAACTCAATGTCTCTTATAGTTTTGCAGAACAAGAACTTCGCGATCTGCTTGGCGCCGAATTTTATCCGTACGCGGGAAAAATGATTTTTTTGAACATTTTGGATGATGCTTCTCCGCGAGTTTGGGCAGGAATTATCAGTGCCTTTGTGGACCTGCTGCAAGGTGATGGCTCAGAAAATATTTTTTCGCCAACCCTCCATTAATATTTTTTTCATATATAGCCTATAAATTTCAAAAATATATTGAAATTTCCATATTTATCTTCCGATATGTTTATGAGAAAGATCAAACTTCATTTGGAGGATAATTTATGATTAAAAAAATAATCGGACCAATGATTAGAAAACTCGGGGGCGCTGGACAACCATCCTCAATAAATGGTAGGGTTGCCCGGGGACGCGATGCGATGAGAGAACTTCAAAGAGACCCGGAACAACAAAGACAATACGAAAAACTGCTTGATAAAATAAACTTTAGGCACGGAGTGCCGGGACCAGACAAACTGCTTGCCCTCCCTTCAGCTGAAGCATTAGAGGCATTTCTGGCAAAAGAAATTGTTGATTTTTTTGGTCCCTCAGAAATAAGCTTTGTTGGTAAAACAGGCAAAACGCCTTATGCCAAGCTTAGAGATATTGCCACACAAAACAATCGCCTGATCTATGTCCCGGGCAAAGGTTCAACTATTTACGTTTCGGGACAAACCGGCAGGGATTTGCTTGACATTTTTGAAGCTCCGCCTCAGTTAATAGGAGTGGCTCCGAATGTCCTCTCCAGGGCAAACACACAAATTGTTGTTGTTCCCATCTCTACCACTCGCGAGCTTTCTCCTCACGGCGTAATTATAATAACCCGGGCAACTGCTCCCGAATTTGACCCCATGGTAGTTTTACCTATTCTGCGGATTATTGGCCATGATATGGCTGTTGTTTTTGCGCGCAACAAGATCACAATCTAATTCTTTAATCCTCCCATTTTTACGCAAGTTTTAGCCTAAAAAACACGATAATACATATGTAGAGATGAGCCACTTTGATGAGCCTGTCATCCAGGTAGAGCTTCACCAATGAAAGGAAGCAACAGGCTTCCTTATTTTTTTTGGAGAAAGCCATGAGTATTTTTGATTTAATAGCCGTGGTAAGAAATTATACACCTGCTGTGGGAATCAGTTTGCCGCCAGGCGGGACAGAAACCTGTGAAGCGGAACTCACCCCGCTCATCCTTGACCCCAACAGGCGACCCATGGATATGCGGCCGGTCCTTCCTCCCCCTATAGCGACTCCACATTACACGCCTGAAGTACCTCAAAATAATACAGGTAGAGACATTTACGGAACATACAGCACAAATTATCTTATTGATAGCACATCCTCCGCTCTTGGAAGTGGCGAGGTGGTGAGGGTGGGTGTTATAAATCTTCCACTATCCACCGTAAATAACAGCTTCCCTGGGGGACACGAAGCGGGCAATGCCTTTATTCGCGCCTGTATCGACGGGGCTCGACGCGTTAGCAGCGAAATTTTTAATATCCCCGAATACCAAGTTGAGATCGCCAGATCTGGACCAACCTTTTTTATCCGTATACCAGAAGGGGCTGGGGTAGAAGTGCCGGCAAATTTCATAGCTGACATAAACGCAGCACTAGGCAGAGAAGTTGCTTTCAGCTATGAATTCGAAGGACTGAGACATGAGCGGATCTACAACACAGCAACAGATGGCCGGGAACGAGTAGCCAGCGTCGGAATAGTTGTCCTTAACCCAAATATTGGAATATCCGAAATAGGCATCGGCAACGCATTAGATAACGAAGGATCTATTCTGAATCAAACAGGATCAAATGAACAGACGGCTCAACGACTTAATGAAGTACACACAGTTACCGCAGAAGAAGCCATGTACTTTGACGGTTTAAATCCTGAAGAACGAGTCGTCGGTTTCGAACAAATTAATGATCGTGCTGAACCTGTCCGATTACCAGAAGGTCATCCGAATGCCGAACCTCAATCACGCTTGCCAAACATCAATCAGGTAAATCAAGATGGAATTATGACCATAGAATCCGGCCACGGATTGCGTTATGCCACGCTGGATGGAAATGTCTTTAGCAGTTTCGGGTCCCTAGGGGCAGAAGTTTTTGGTGTTGGTGTTGATGGCCTGATCGAGCTTAGAGTAGCTGAAGCGGCCTCACGCGCTAATTTCCACGATCTAGATATTACTATTTCCCGTTATGGCGAAGGTTCAGAAGAGTTTTTTATCACAGCTGACGCTGAACGCGTAACCGCAGAAACATTCGCAACGGCCATCCAGGATTTTATGGTTAATTTAAACGAACCTTTTGAAGTGCGAATTGAAACCGGCTCACTTGCGCAATCTGAAATGGGACCGCAATATCTGGCCGATCATCCGGACGCCGTAACCGAAGATAGGGTTAATAGAAGCGCCCTGGAAAGATTTGAGTTGGGACGCCAATATCTAGCGGAATATCCTAATGCCATAGTGGATGGTGGAGTTGAAAGAAGCGTACTTGAAGCATCCGAATTAGGACGTAGTTTTTTGGAAGCGCATCCGGAAACTGTGGCTAATTATACTCATGTTGATTTAACTGATTGTCTAAGACGGTCAATCCGGGCTACAGGGACTGAATACCACAGAGGATTTACCATCACGCTCGCTCAAGGTGTAATTATGCCAAGGCCTGATCTTGCCCCGGAAGACGTTATTCAAAGAGCAACCCGGGCCATTAATGCCCTGGGTGAAGCGGCCAAAGCACTCAATCCTAACCGTCAAAACTTTAATGTGGGAGTCAGATTTGTTGGCAGGGAAGCAAGAGGATTATTTATAGCTGAAAACAACACGCGAGTTGAGTTCGTAGCCATTGAAGGTGGAAGCCCTGAAATTCTCAATATATCTGATAGCGATGGGAACTTTGTTCCAAGAGAACAAGCCGCGGAATTCTACCCTGAAGAAGGACGCATAAGCGAAAGATATGGTTCTCTCACCCAAGTCGCAGAAGCAACTACTGAAAGAACAAGCGAAGTTCACTCTGAAGTTATCCCGGGGGAAGAAACAGTCCTTGAGGGACAACGGCGTGAGGTTGCCCGCGATCTTCTAATAAGAATGGGGTTCGAAGAAATCCCGGAAAATTTAACCCGGGAAGAATTTATCAGAAGGTTTGGAGAACGCTTTGGCAACAGCTTTCCAGAATGGTTAAGAGAGTTGCAAAGAACTAACCCGGCACGCTACAATGAAATTTCCAGTTTTATCATCGAACAACAAAGATTAAACTTTGGGCAAAGAGGTACAGTCGCCGGCAGCGGTCTGGCGGTGGGGATTATAAGCATCCTAGCCACCGAAGAAATCCTGGATATTGTCGGCCTGGAAAACGAAGCAGCCAGGTTTGCCACTGTTATTGGGGTTGCCCATGTGGCGAATGTTAGCATTACCTCGGGCATACAATTATCCCTCACTGAACCTGGTCGGGCCCAGCTAAACGCTTTTTTCAGGAATCCCTCCTCTTCCCTAAGAACCGGTTTGGGGGAGATCAATTGGGGGAGAGGAGCCATTAATATCTTTTCAGGAGTTGGCCAGGCGATCATCGTTACCAATGCTTACTACAGCATATTAGATAGCATAGGTGTATCACAAGATTCCTTCTGGTATTCGGAAGGGATGGGCCTGGGGGTAGCTTTTGGTGTCCCCTTTGCTGTAAGTTATGGCGGGAATGAAATCCTGCTCTCTTTATTTGGAGAATCCACCGCCGGCACAGTTGGCACAGTTGTGGGAGAAGCGATCTTGCCTTTAGCGATTACGGCTTTTGCCTGTAATTCTTTGAATTTCCTCTTTTCTAATTACGAAAGAAGCGTAAACCAGAGGGCCGGAGATATGGCAAGAATAGAAGCCATAAATGATGGGACCATCGGAACAATTGGAACCGCGGTTAGCGTTTTCTTTGATCCCATCACAGGAACTCTTCATGACACCATATCTGGGACAATAAACGATTATCAAAGACAAATAGCAGAAGAAGACGCTAATCAAATTGCCCAGATGCAACCGCAATTGATTGACGCCCTTCGTCCTATGATATTACCAACAGTCGCCGGGGTTATTCTAGAAAACTATCATGGGGAAGCACGTGAATTAGAGTTCTTTACTGAATCGGGACAGATACTTGATGAACCAGATATGCCTGAATTCTCCAACTATGACCAGCACCTGACCTCAGTTGGCGATACAGAGTATTATGCTATCGGCATGAACGGTACGCCTGAAGATGAATATATCCAGAGCATAGGAAGATTGGAAGCTGACGCTTACGAATTTGTAATCAATAATCCGACCCTTGACGAGGAAACCATCATCTATGAACTTACTCAAACGTATAACATAGAAGATCCCGCCTCATTTCTTGATAGGGTAATTATCCGCGAAGCTACCCCCGGGCACCACTTGTACATGACTGAGATTGGAGAACGATTAGGCAGCCTGGCAGGACGCCTGGAAGAAGAGATTGAATTTGAAAATCATACGGAAGATAATATATATGAGTGTGATCCCATGGGCTGTGGGGTTACTCCAATCGGGGATTGGAGAAGAGAAGAAGATGCCTACAATGACCTAATAAACGGACGCATTGAGGCTGATGGCTCTCTCCTAGAAAGAGATTACAATATTGAGAACCCTGAAGATTTTCTCATAAGGTTTCGAATTAGATGTATACAGAATCTGGCTGGAGCAATTGCCTTTTTAGAACCCGATACCATTGATCCCTCTTCCCTGGAAATAGCTGATAACCGTCAGATGCGCGGAATTTTTGATGACAGCGAAGGTGGGATCTTAAGAGAAGGAAATGTCCAGTCTCTAGTCTCTTGGTTATTGACTGATCAGGACAGAGAAATAATTCTCATATCCCGCAGGGTAAGCCGTCTTTCGGCTTTAATAGAGGGGGCCGAACCTACCTATGTTGATCATCAATTGGGTCTTGTCAATGAGGACGAATCTATCAACATAAACAGCGAAGAATATTCACTATATAACATAAGCCTTCAACAATCTATCCCTGATTTGCTTTTAGCAGGTTCAACTGCCGAAGACACCCACTGAGGTTAAGAATCTTTACCAATCCAGCCAAGTTTATCGAAGAATTAAAGGTTAGAGTGGACAAAAAAAGTTGAGCTTGATAAAATGACATTGTATTTGAACCTTGAAAATTGAGGGCTATGGTGAAGAGAGAGTCCAGGCCTCAGAGAAATCTGGGGGTAACTTGTAATCAAGTTGTTAGTGGTTCGAGTCCACTTCGGGGAGATCATTCCCCGATAGCTCAATGGTAGAGCGCTTGACTGTCAGAAAAGGCAGCTTTCTCGGGAAACCGGGATTGAAACTGTGGGCTAATTCAGGGAAACCTACTTTCCTCCAAGGAAAACGGCAATCCTGAGCTAAATTTCCCCGATGCAACATCGGAGAATAAATGTGCAGAGACTATACACCCACCACCTACGGCCCTTGATTTTTTAGGTTCTCCCGCTGGTCATTACAATATGATAATTACGGAGTCAGCGGGATCCCGTTGATTTCATTGCTATAGCCGGCCGAGTCTCTCGACTCGTTTGAGATTTAAAACTATGCCCTACTACGTTTACATCATAGAATGTTCCAATAAAACCCTCTACACCGGCATCACTACAAATTTAGAAAGAAGATTCGCGGAACATAAAAGAGGGAAAGGTGGACATTACACAACCGCTAATCCACCCGTAAAAATTCGTTTTTCTGAAAAACGTCCAAGCAGGAGCGTTGCGCTTAAACGTGAAGCTGAGATTAAAAAATGGTCAAGAACAAAGAAACTGGCATTGATCAAAGGTGATCATGGCTTTTTAAAAGCGGCCGCAAGGTGCAAAAACAAATAAGGCTCGAATCCCTGCCTACCAGCTTTTTTTTGGTCGCGAACTTTTCCCTTTCCGAAAAAACCGTCGGCGGCGGCATTTTCGGCCGCTGCGCGCCATTGTACCCGCAATCCGCTTTGCTCTTTTTTGTTAAAATCCCGTCGGATGAAGGCTCATTCCGATTTATCGGAATGGAAAAATCATTTGATTCGTAGAGTTTAATTTCGATCTCATCTTTTGAATAAATAACGCTTTTTATATGATTGTTTATTGATAATCCTTTATTGATGCTTTCCTTAGATGAGCCAATCCTTACGATGTTTTGCAGGATATTTCTTATTCCATCAGGATTGAGTCCCTTGAGTTCGAATCCTTCCCTGCCCCCCCTCACGCCAAAAAGTTCTCTACTTTTTTTCTTTCTTGACATTTTCTTGACACTCCTTGACAAAACAGCCGGTTTTAAGTTACGCTTCTTGTTGTCAGTTTGTCAATAAAATTTACTGGAGGTTGTGTAATGATTTTATGCAAGAAATTGTTGCCCATCGGCGTCATCATAATCCTATTTTCATCCCTGAATTATTTAATTTTAGGCTGCGGGGGAGCGACTTCTTCGACTTCAAGCAATGCTCCGACCATTACAACGTTTTCTCCGACCAGCGATGCGACATCGGTATCGATCCGTTCCGGTGTTTCCATTACTTTTTCAGCCTCGATGGATGCTGCAACCATTTCAATTTCGACCTTTACTTTGACCTCTTCTTTGGGAGCGACGGTCACGGGGATAGTCACTTACGACGCGGACGCAAAAATCGCAACATTCATGCCAACATCAAGCTTGTCGTATGGAATACGATATACCGCGATGGTTTCAACCAGTATCAAAGATCTAAATGGCGAATCACTTTCCTCGTTAAAGATTTGGAGTTTTACGACCATCACCTCTTCTGACGCCGCCCAAAATGGCTGGGTGGTCCTGACGACAAATGTTGGCGGCGACACACCGATGCCGATTCTAATCGGCAATTACGCAAACCGGGGGGATCCAACCCTGGGGTTTGGAATCGGCGGGGAAAATGATGTCAGTTTCAGCCCGGATGATACAAATATTGGTTGGTTAGTCGGCAATGCCGGTGATGTGATCAAAACGACGGACGGAGGCCAAAGCGCTAATTTTGTCAATATCGGAACCTCGAAAACACTGCAAAGTGTTTGGGCGGTCTCAAACAATAAGGTTTTTATTTGCGGCAGAGATGAGACCGGTTCCTCTCTCTATTATTCCAGCGATGGCGGAACAACCTGGAGTAGCTTGGAAAGCACCACCACCCGCTACCCGGACAGAAGGGTTCCTTTCACAGATCGCCTTTATGCGTTGTATTTCCTGGAAGACGGAGGGACTCTATACGGTTGGATGGCAGGAGGCTTGTCTACCGGTTATTCCGTAATTCTCCGCAGTACCGATGCAGGCGCAACGACCTGGACGGAGTCTTATTACCAATACTATGACCCAAATGAGCTTCGCAGTCTTGCCTTCTTCGATAAAAATAATGGGATAACGGTTGGCACGGATGGCACAATCCTTACGACCGCTGACGGCGGAATAAACTGGACAAAACGAACTAGCGGCACTACTAATATACTCTACGAAGTTAAAATCATCAGCGGTACAACCGCGATTGCGGTGGGAGCCAGCGGTACCGTTCTTAAGACCACCGACAGCGGCATAACCTGGAGCAAGCTAGATGTGTCCGATATTACAACCAAAGCCCTCTTCGCGTTATTTGTCAGAATGGATAAATTCTGGGCTGGAGGGGATGATGGGATAATCATTTATTCCTCGGACGGCGGCGCAACATGGAAAAAGCAAACTAGCAATACCGTTGGACAAATTCAATCAATTTATATGCTGTCGGATACCACAGGCTGGGCAGTTGGAGCCGCATCATCAGCCAATAAAGGTGTTATCCTTAGAACCACGACTGGTGGAGAGTAATTATTCCCACCGCTTGGCACGGGTAATTATATAGGGAGCTATTCTTAAAATGCCTCAAAAGAAATGTTCGGCAAAAGAGGCCCCCACCCTTTAGTCTCGTCATTAGCGTCATCACCAGCTTCGCCGGTGATAAAACCGGGGCTGAAATAACCGTCTCCGTCAACATCATTAAAAACCCAGGTGTTTTTAACATCAAAACGGACCAGCAGTTTTGAAACAGCGCTCAAATCTAAATCAGAAAGCGGTATTTCAGCAATAAAAATATCTTCGGGATGCCTCCCCGCTATATCTCCGGCTGCCGTTCGCCCGCCCCAATCGTCATTATTGCCATTGGGCCCGCGGTCATGGAGAGTGGTCGGGTCACCCTTATCCAGATTCTGGTTGGCCGCGTAACCATCGGTGTCCGGCGAGCCCGGTCTCGGTTTTTTCCCCGAAAAATCCGCCGGCGGGAAAAACCAGCCCAATTCAGTTGCTTCGTCGGTCCCGATAATGGTCAAATCGCCCTGATGATGCGCGTTATTATCGCCAACCGCGCGCCAGGATTCAGCGGCGTGGTCATCGGTCAGATAAATGCGAATATTTTTCATTACCGCAGCTTCGGTACTGGCGGAAACGCTCTCGGAAGTCCCGGATTTTATCGGGAATCTCTGCTGCACCCAATAAACTTCAACCTTCAATGTTTCATAATCAGCGGCCGCGACCTCTGCAGTGGTAATCACAATTTCCTTAACCTCGTTAGACGAAAAACTTTCGACCACGCAGGACTCTAACGACGGATAATTAAAAAGCACAACCACATCGCTGGTCCCGGTTTTAGTCAATTTTGCGCTCTTCAGCGCGATGAGATAACGATCGGGAGTGATAAAAACTTCTGGATAAGAGGCAAAGGATTTTACCGATAAGGCTCTGCCACCAGCCCGACTAAAATCCGCTTTAACTGACAAGGTCAAATTATTTGAAGAGGTCGTTGCCTGCTGTCCACAACCCGACAAAACGGCAAAACAAATAAGCGAAGAAATCAGCCAGAAAAACACGCCAATTTTTTTGATCATCACTACCCCCTTGTTTTAAGCTGGCCGTATCTTATCATCATCAATTGCACAAAACAAGGCTCTCTTTTCAACCCCCGAGTATTTAATTCCGCCCAACTCTGGCCGCATAGTTAAAAGCTAAAAAGTAATTATTTACGTTCTCGTCCGTTGACCCGTAAATATTATCAAAGGCAAAGTAATCAGCCAAAACCTCTCTTAATCGAACAATCTCTCTCAAGCGTTTCAGATTTGTTTTATCCTCAATAGTTAAATCCAAAAGTTCCAGCGCCCGTTCAAAAGCCAGGCGGCTGTAGTCGGGGTTGCCCTTTTTACGCCAGTTGATCGCCCTGCCCACTTCACTGCCAATGTTTGCCATCTGCTCACAGAAAGAAAGCCTGCTCCATCTGCCCAAACTAAGTTCTTTATGCTGGATATTCACTGTTTGACCAAACCGCTGACGATCTTGATTATCTTTTCTCGTATCTCTGGATCGTCTATCCCCCTGGTGCGATTTCCTTGAGCCGGCTTTAAATTTACCATTGAATCATATTCAATCCATTCCTCATTTTTTAGGCCGGGGTAAATATTGATTCCCCATAAAGCCTTTGATTGCGATCCTTTTTCAAGCAAATAAGCTTCTTCATCAGCGTGGAGTTCGGCATCAACAACCATCATCCCTTTTTCAACATCCACAACCGCTTTAACAAAATTGCCAAATTTACTTTGCGCCAAGTTTTTAAGCTCCTCAATCGTTATTCCATCTTTAATTATTTCCACGGCTCACATTATACCACGTACCGCAACGAATTCTTATACCAGGAAAGCCAGCTGATAGTGCGTGCAGGTTAAGTACATACCCCTCCCCCTCGACGGTAAAGTCTGCTATACTTGGTATGTGTTCAAAGTTATCAACATCGCCATTATCGCCCATGTTGACCATGGCAAAACCACTTTAACCGATCACCTGCTGCGCCAGGGCGGCGCTTTTGGAGAAAGAGATGAGGTGCCGGAACTGGTGATGGATAGCAACGACCTGGAGCGAGAACGCGGCATCACTATATTTTCAAAAAACTGCTCCATTCATTACAAAGATTATAAAATAAA
>METP01000002.1 GCA_001771365.1 candidate division WOR-1 bacterium RIFCSPLOWO2_02_FULL_46_20
CATTTGAGCGGAAATCCGCTGGATATCCCATTGCGCGTGTTTATCTTCGCGCAGCCTTGATATATGGTATAGTTCTCGGGCATTAAACTTGATCAAAACCCGCTTGCGATGGGCGTTGGTTAAAACATACTGTGCGGCTAGAGGATTTTTCTTGGAAATTTTCTCAAAAGTCTTGTTGGTGATGTTTACAATACACTTAAACTTCTTATCCAATCCCGCTTTTGTAATTGCCTCGGGAATCGTCACCCCAAGCGCCGGGTCATAAGGTTGAGAAATAATGGAGGCCATGCGGTGGCGCTTGAGCTGACCAAAACAGGCCGCGGACAGGACCACATTGAAAGTCAAATCAACATATTCAAATTCCCGCAATGGCCGGTCGTAGAGCTCGGCGTACTTGAAACAGGTTTTAATCAATTCTTTTTTTTCTTTTGGGCTCATTTTCCCTGCCTGCCGCGAACATTCAGCAAAAGTCAGCCTGGTGGAACTATGAAGCAAAGCGGCCAGCAGCCGTTGATCAGGCTCGGCGGTAAAATCAATCAACTCAACCTCCGGCCCGGCCTCTTTGCTTTTGGTTTTAAGTTTTAAGGTTTTAGTTTTAAGCTCCCCGTAGGTCTTTTGATCAAAATCATTGGCTTCTGCAAATAGAATAATAGAAGGGGCGATTGGCTGCACCAGATCATACATGGTTTTCCCGATCCGCCTGATTTCGGCCAGAGGATGCGAAGCAAAGCGGCGAAAGATAAATTCCAGGTTCCTGGCATTGAGCGTCTGGCCCAACTGGGCTTGCGTCGCCAAAGAAGTCACATAACGCGCGTCTTCCGGCTCAATCCCCTGCTCTATTATTTCGTGATAAAACTTATTCTGTTTTTGAATAGTTTCAACAAAATCCTTTTCAAGATCAAAACCTTTAATCTCTTCAGGAATTACAAAATCATTTTCCAGCTTTTGATAGCGCTGGGATTTTTCTGTGTAAGCGCAGAGCCTGAATTTTTCCAATTCTTCCAAAGCTAACCGGGAAACTCCGAGAATGTCAAAGTTAAAAACAGCGTGCTCGGCAATTGAGTGGTGCCCCATTTTAAAGATGATGTTGGCGTTGGATTTACGCGCTTTTTCCACTTCGGCGCGGGCGAGTTTGCGCAGTTCATCTATTGGGCGGGGATCGCGGGAAATGCGGGCGTATGAGGCAGAAATTGTTTCCGGGGTAACGTCTTGGCGAGGATGACTGGTTCTTTTCAAGTCTGCCAAAACGTCAGTATCAACATTGTAACCGGCCAGCAAGATTTTCATCGCTGGCCAATTTTAACATACAATTGAAGCCTGATCTAGAACACTTTATACCCTATCTGCGCTAATAAACGGCCTCGACCGGCCACATCAACGCCCAGCTCCAAAAACATCGGCTGGAGATCAAAGAAACGGTTGAGAACAAACGAGAGCGAAAAGCCGACATCACTATTATTGCCAAAATAACCAACCAGGCCCAGGGCAAGGCCTAAAGGCATCCTCCCCAAGCTGGCCAAAGGTATTTTTCCTCCCAAACAGGCGACTACCGGTTGCCTGCCCGAATTAAACTCAATAGCTCCTCTTAAGGTCAAATTGCGCGCGACCGAAGATTCCAGCTGCAACCCGATCGCCGCCCCATCCCTTACCCCGCCAACAATTTCCGGCACTGCCGCCAAAGCAACACCGGCTGGAAACAAAACCAACAAAACAAGCAATAATACTTTCCGCATTTTTACCGCCTCCTATTAATTCAGGATCCTGGACCCGATTTGAACCTGTAGTTTGCCGCGACTGTTGATTTCGCATTTATTTTACAGAATTAAAAGATAAATAGCAACCTGAAAATTATAAAATTGGGTGAAATTTCTGGAGGGCGCGTCGATATATATGTGAGGCAACGAGAAATCATGCAAACAGGAAAATCTTCCATAATTCTAGGTCCAGGGAAAGCGGTTCGCGGATACAGGGAATTAATTCAAGCGGATCGACTTTTCAGGGAATTAATAGAAGAACTGCATTTCAATTCCACGCAGAGGATACTTGGCCGCCATACCGGGGTTTTGGTCCATACCTCGGATTTTGAAGCGAAGCTGGTTGATTGTTATGAGCAGGTATATTTGATGCCGTCGGGTGAAACGCGGATCGATCGAATCCGAGGCTATATCGCATTCAATCGTATCGTTCAGGCTCCACCGGAGCCCAGCGTCATCAAAATGGGAAGCATTGGGGCGAAAACCCGCCAGGATGTCAGACGGCTGATAGAGACCGGAGTAGTCAATATGGCATTGGAATTCCCCCCCGACCAAAATGTCATTATCTCTTCCCCGCACCGGCATAATTATGGCTTAAGAAGAATAGAGGAGAAAGCGGGATTCAAGCGGCTGAACGACGAAGTAAAAATGCGGAAATTGTTCAGGCTATTCCAGCAAGAGGCGTTAAAAACGATTTTTGAGGAAGACGGAGAAATATTTTATTTGAATGAGCGGAAAGAGCCCAAATGTATATACATATATGACCCCAATGATTTGTTTTGATCGAGATCCTTGGCATCCCCACACCAAATATTTTGGTATGGAAATTTAACAGGGGCGTCTCGAGACATTTTTAGTTAATCAAGCTAAAACAAACTAACCTGGTCCCTATTTTCAGTTCTTAGTTTTTTGGTTTTTCCGCCAGAGGCGGACCCGCCTCTGGCGGGGAGTTTTCCCAGATCATTTTCCACCATTTCCAGCGTTGAATATATCTCTTTCGCTCTTTTGATCACGTCATGCGGCAAGCCGGCCAGTTTGGCAACCTGGATCCCGTACGAGCGGTCCGCCGGCCCCGCGACTATCCGGTGGAGAAAAGTAACGTGATCCCCCTCTTCTTTAACTAAAACACTCAAGTTTTTCATGCCAGGATGTTTGTCGGCTAATTGGGTGATCTCGTGGTAATGGGTGGCAAAGAGGGTTTTGGCTTTTATCTTTGAATGGATGAATTCCGCTACCGCCGCCGCAATCGACATGCCGTCAAACGTCGACGTCCCCCGCCCAATCTCATCAAGAATAATTAGACTATTTTCCGTCGCATTATTGAGTATGTTTGCCGTCTCCGTCATCTCCACCATAAAAGTCGATTGTCCAGAATAAATATCATCCATGGCTCCTATCCTGGTAAATATCCGGTCGATCAGTGGTAATTCCGCTTCTTTGGCCGGGACAAAAGAGCCGATCTGCGCCATAAGAGCGATCAGTGCAACCTGGCGCATATATGTCGACTTCCCTCCCATATTCGGGCCAGTGATAAGCAGAAAACTACTCTCTTCCTCCATTTCAACATCATTGGGGACAAAACGATGCTCGCCTAAAGTTTTTTCGACAACCGGGTGACGTGAACCTTTTAAATGTACTGTCCCTACATTCCCAAACACTGGACGGCAATAGTGATTCTCGACGGCGACTTCGGCCAACGAAAGGAGCACATCTGTCTGCGCTATAATTGCCGCGGTCGCTTGAAGTTCTTTTGTGTAATCGGCAACTTTCAATCTAATCTCGCACAGCAGTTGGTACTCCAACTCTTTCATCCGCTCGTCAGCGTTCAAGATCAACGCCTCTTTTTCTTTTAATTCTGGTGTGATATACCGCTCCGCGTTGACGAGTGTTTGCTTGCGGATATAGTCAGGCGGGACCTGGGGGAGATTTGAAGTTGTAACCTCAATAAAA
Source organism: candidate division WOR-1 bacterium RIFCSPLOWO2_02_FULL_46_20 (assembly GCA_001771365.1). Classification (GTDB taxonomy): domain Bacteria; phylum Margulisbacteria; class WOR-1; order O2-12-FULL-45-9; family O2-12-FULL-45-9; genus O2-12-FULL-45-9-A. The sequence continues at coordinate 3,705 of METP01000002.1, forward strand.
TAACCGAAAACTTTGGTAAATCCGACTTTAAGCGACTTGATCCCGGTTTTTTTCCTCTCCTGCGCCTCCAGTTCCGCAATCCACTGTTTTCCCCCGCTGGTCATTTTTTTCAGCTCATCCAGCTCACCGTTATAGCCGCTCTTGATCAAGCCCCCCTCTTTAAGCTGGAAAGGCGGATCAGCAACGATAGCTTTGGAAATTAAGTTAATTACTTCACTTTCCCAATTAGGTTGGTTATTCCCCACACTTAAGTGTGGGGAATTGGACAATAATTGTTTAAGCAAATCAGTTCGACAATCTTTTGTGACAGCTCTGATTTTTGGTAATTGGCTCAATGACTCTTTCAATGATACTAGATCCCTGGCATTTGCCGACTGGGTGGCAACTTTTCCGGTTAACCGTTCAATATCAAAAATACTTTTTAATGCCTCCCCCAATTCCGCCCGCAGGATCCCCTGACTAAATAGTTCTTCTACCGCGTCCAGCCGCTGGTCGATCGGCTTAACATCAAGCAATGGCTGCAGCAGCCACTGCCGGAGCAGTCTGCTCCCCATCGAGGTTTTGGTCCGGTCAAGGATCCAAAGCAAACTCCCCCTAAACCCTTTATCCCTCGCCGTTTGGGTCAACTCGAGGTTGCGGCGCGTAATCGCATCGACAAACATAAATTCTTCATTATGGTAAAGCTTGAGCGTATTGATATGGCCCAACGTTGTCTTTTGCGTCTCTTTCAGGTAATCGATTATCGCCGCCGCCGCACCAAGAGCAATTTCATTCCCCAGAAGACCAAACGATTCGAGCGATTTGATTTTGAAATGAGCCAGGAGTTTTTCGCTCGCGGTTTGATTGTCGTAAATATCCTTGAACGTATTGGAACCTGCGAATTCTTCAACTAATAAATCAGAAACAATGATCTCCGCGGGATTGATCCTCTTTATCTCGTCATTTAGTTTATCAAAAGAAGAGAAGTCAGATAATTTAAATTCTCCGGTTGTGGCGTCAACATAAGCTAGACCAAAGCACTCTTTTTCATGATTGATGGCCAGTAAATAATTATTGCTCTTGTCAGAAAGCATTGACGATTCAAGAACGGTACCGGGAGTAACGATTTTTACAACATCGCGTTTGACGAGGCCTTTCGCCAATTTTGGATCCTCAACCTGCTCGCAGATCGCGACTTTATATCCTTTTTCGATCAGCTTGGCGATGTAACTCTCGGCCGCGTGGTGCGGGATCCCGCACATCGGCATCCGGTTATCGTCTTTGCCGCGGCCGGTCAGGGTCAGATCAAGTTCGCGCGAAGCCAATTCCGCGTCTTCATAGAACATCTCATAGAAATCTCCGAGACGGAAAAAAAGGATGGCGTCTTTGTGGGCGGCTTTCAGTTCCTGGTACTGCCGCGCCATAGGAGTTAGGTCAGCCATGTCAACTTTTATTAAATAACTTAAAAATCTTCTCGGCTAAGGCTAGGCTCTTTTCCGCTTCTTCGCGCGTTATCTGTTCACCTGTAGGATAGCGGAGTTGAGGAGAAAGATCGTCAATATAGGAAATATCGTCGAACAAATCTTCAATCTTTGATATTTTTGAAACAAGTCTAAACAGTTCTTTTAAATCATGAATAAAAGGAAATTTCCGACCATTTTTCAACAGATACCATTTAAATATTTTTTCTACCGCTTGATGGGAATGATAAGCGGAAATATGATGGTTTTTGCTTTCCTTTAAGATAATTTGAGCGGATTCCAGGTCATCTTTCGCGTGTTGCAGCCACTCGTTCTCTAATATTTGCTTCTCATTTTCCATAGACTTTGCGTCCTTTATGGAATATTTCGTATTGGACGCTCCCCCAGATATTCTGTCGGCGGGTAAAACCTTCCTTGCTGAATAAAAGCATGTCGATTGGCAGGCCTATGTTTATTAAGCTCTTTTTAGCTTTTAGCAAGAGCTGGTGTTTATCTTTTACATCGTTTTTAATGATGCAGATGTCCAGGTCGCTATTCTCTTTTGTCTGGCCGGAAACATAACTGCCGAACAGATAAATTTCATCCGGTTCAACAGCTTTTTTTATTTCGTCTACCACTTTATCTGCTTTTTCTTTTGTTACCATTTTTAGTTTCCTTTTGAACAAATTATAACATATATTATCGTATCCGAACCATCAGCTTCGTTGTCAGCGCGCTTACCACTTCCTGATGCCTGGTGTTGACCTCTTCTTCCGTCAAAGTCCGTTCCGGATGGCGGTAAGTAACGCGGTAAGAGATACTATCCTTATACTTATCAAACGGGGCGGCATCTTCGACTAGCTCGCCGCCGGTTTTCTTGATCAGATCAAGGATCATCTGGTTCTCAAGCTGGGCCGGGACAAACATCGAAATGTCGCGCGCGACAGAAGGATATTTGGGCAATTGAACGTAACGTTTCTCTTCCGTGTAATGCTTAAAAAGCGCGCCAAGATCAAGCTCGAAAAATGTGACCGGCTTATCAATTTCATAATTACGCTCGATATCGGGATGGAGGCCGCCAATGATCCCCACCCCTTCAATCTCCGCCCCTTTTCCCGGCTGGAGAAAGAAATTATCGCTCTCCATCACTTTTGGCCATTCAAGCCCGAGTTCAGCCAAGAGATTTTCCAAAATTCCTTTAAGGTAATAATAATCGGCCTCGCCTTTATCCAACCGGCTCATGAACGGCGAGCCAAACACCGCCGCCGCCAGATGCCACTTTTCTTCCGGCTGTTTCCCGGCGACCGCTTTAAAAACTTTACCGATCTCAAAAATAAAAACGTTTTCGACCTGCCGGTTCTGGTTATGGACGATAACATTGAGCAGGCCGGGAAGAAGCTGCGTCCTCATCAGGCTCATTTCAACTGTCAAAGGGTTAGCGATTCTGACCGCTTTTTCTTCCCTAATGCCGGTCCGCTCAAAATCCTTTGGCCCCAGCATGCTATAAGTCTGTGCTTCGTACAGACCGCAGCCAACCATAATCTCGCGCACCCGTCCACGAAAAACATCATTCTCATCAACAGATTGCCCGGCAAAAGCGGCCCTGGGCATTGTTTCTTCGATTTTTCCATAGCCGTAAATTCTGGAGATCTCTTCAATTAAATCAATCTCTCGGGTAACATCCGCGGCTCGAAAGAGAGGGACTTTGACATAAGACCCGCCAATTTCAAAACCTAACCGTTTTAGGATATTCTTCATTTCACTGCCAGTCATCTTTGTTCCTAATATCTTATTCACCCTCTCCGGCCGCAACGCCACCACTTTGGGTTTTCTCTCCTTATTTTTTATATCTATCTTGCCGCGCAAAACCTTGCCATTACCCAACCGGGCAATCATGGCAGCCGCCCGGTTCAGCGCTTCCTCAACTGCCAGCCAATCAACTCCGTGCTCAAAACGGATTGAAGCATCGGTACGTAGTTTTAAAAACTTGGAGCTCTTATGGATAGAGACCGGATCAAAAAAGGCGGACTCCAGAACAATCGTCTTACTATGCGCCCTAACTTCTGTGTTGGCCGCTCCCATAACCCCGGCCACGGCAATCACTTTTTCAGAATCCGCAATCACCAGTATATTTTTATCGAGCTTGTGAGATTTGCCGTCCAGAGTAACGACACTTTCATCTTCCCTGGCTCGACGCACAATGATCCGGCTCTCCTTAATCAAATTGGCATCAAAAGCATGCATGGGCTGGCCCAATTCATGCAGCAGATAATTAGTCGCATCAACAACATTGTTTATGGGCCGCTGCCCGATTGCTTCCAGCCGTTTTTTCAGCCATTCAGGGGAGGAACCAACGTTTACGTTTTCAACAATTCTGGCCATGTAACGTGGACACAGATCCCGGTCCCTGACCTCAACCCCAATTACCTGATTTGTTTTCTTCCCGGTTTCTTTGACCCGCGCTTTAGGACTCTTGACTCGCGACTTCGTCAGCGCGGCTACTTCTCTGGCAATGCCCAGGATACTCCAGCAATCAGAGCGGTTGGGAATAATATCTATTTCCAGGACATTGCTTTCCCCAACCACCGTTTCCAAACCACCCATGGTCAGCAGCTTAGCCAGCTGATCGGGACTGGCCCGAAAACCCACAAAATCTTTAAGCCAATCTATTGGAACTTTCATTAAAACTGCTCCAGAAAACGCAAATCATTTTCAAAAAAGAGACGAATATTATCCACGCCATACTTCAACATGGCGATGCGTTCAATCCCCATGCCAAAGGCAAAGCCGGTAAATTTTTCCGGATCATAGCCAACACCGCTAAAAACGTTTGGATCAATCATGCCGGAGCCTAAAATCTCCAGCCACCCGGTATTTTTACACAATCTGCATCCCTTCCCGTCACACATTACGCACTCCACATCTACTTCCGCCGATGGTTCCGTAAAGGGGAAAAAGCTGGGCCGAAACCTTACCTTCTTTTCTTTACCAAACATTTGTCTTAAGAACTCTGTTAAGGTTCCCTTAAGATCACCAAAAGTAACTTTGTTATCAACCAAAAAACCTTCTAACTGATGAAAAACCGATGAGTGTGTGGCATCCGAATCTCTTCTGTAAACTCTGCCCGGAGCGATTATCGCCAGGGGAGGCTTTCTTTTTTCCATGACCCTGATCTGCACCGGAGAGGTGTGCGTTCTCAATAAAAGATTACCTTCGACAAACAGGGTTGACCACATGTCACGGGACGGATGATGCGGCGGGATATTGAGACCATCAAAATTATAATGATCGCTCTCAATATCCGGACCTTCGGCAAGCTCATAACCAAGCCTGAAAAAGATATGCTTGGCTTCCGCCATAACCTGAGAAATAGGATGGGCTCTGCCCCGCCTTATCCCCTTGCCCGGCATAGTTACATCTATTTTTTCCGCTTCAATTTTCTGATGCTGGGCAGCCTGAAGCAGGACGATCTTTTTGGCGCGGATTGCGTTTTCTAATTTATCCTTAACTTCATTAATTAGCGCCCCCACCCCAGGCCGCGCTTCAGGAGTTAAAGCCCCCAAAGACTTAAGCAACTCCATAAACTCACTCTTCTTGCCCAAAAAACGAACGCCCGCATCATCGAGCGATTGGACACTTTGCGCGCCACCGATTGCCTCAAGCGCCGCTGCTTCTATCTGTTTAATTTTTTCCCGCATATTCCCTTTGTCTTAACGCTTCATAAAGCACAACCGCGGTTGAAATGCCGACATTTAATGATTCTGCCTTGCCCGGCATTGGGATCTTAACCACTTCGTCAGCTAATTTAACCACCTCGGCAGCCAATCCCGCCCCCTCGTTTCCAACCAAAATCGCGGTTGGTTCTTTATATTCTACCAAGAAATAGTCTTTTTCTCCATTAATATCCGCCGCCACAATTTTAATATGTTTACTTTTTAACGCTTTAACCGTTTCAGCAATATCATCGACCGGCACAATCGGCAGATGAAAAATAGAGCCCATGCTAGAGCGGATTACTTTGGAATTGTAAAGGTCTACTGTCCCCTTTGATAAAATTATTCCCGAAGCGCCCACTGCATCCGCGGTGCGAATAATAGTTCCGAGATTGCCGGGGTCCTGAACTCCGGCGCAGAATACGATCAACCCACCAAGCACATCCTTTAGCCCATATTTCTTTTCACGAACAACAGCCAAGATCCCCTGAGGGGATTCAACTTCAGAAATATCAGCAAATTGTTTGGGTGAAACCTTATAACAGTCAATGCCCTTTAATTTTTCAAGGAGTGGTGAATTTTTCGAATAAATCACAAAATCAAACCTATTCTCCGAAGCTCCCGGGGAGCGAAGGAGAGCTTCAACCAAGTGAGGGCCCTCAACCACAAACTTCCCTTCTTTTTTTCTGGCGCTGCGCTTCTCCAGCAGATTTTGCACCAGGTGGAGTTTATCTTTCATTTAAAAAATTATACTGAATATTCAGGCGGATAGCAAATTCATTGCGTCGGCCACTAAGAATAATGACCCGGTCACCAACAGTGGACTCTTGCCATCCCACCTGGCAATTGCCTCTTTAATAGAATTTGTTCTCACCGCGCCAAATTTTAGATCGGCTGCCTGAAGGTGCGAGGATTGGGTGATGATTAATCTTGCAGCCACCGGTTTTATCTCTCTTAGCATTTTTTTAAAATCCTTGGTTTTTTGGCAGCCAAAGATCACCGTAAACTTGTCCGGGAATTGTTCCCTAATCGTCACCCTCAGGCTTTTAACTCCCGCCGGATTATGCGCGCCATCCACTATTATTAACGGCTTTTTGGAAATAATCTGAAAACGACCGGGCCAGGCTGTTTTCCGCAAACCATTTTTAATGGCAGAGCGGGAAACTTTGATCCGCGCAAGCCTGATTGCGGCAACTGCACAAGCGGCATTGAGTTTTTGGTGGGCTCCAAGCAATTTACCGGTTACCGATAACGGGTAACGGGTAACGAGAATAGACAAGCTCGAATTGTTTTTCCCGATTTTTTTGATCACCTTAAGAGCTTCTTGTTTATGCTCTGCCGTAACAACAGGCACGCCAGGTTTAATAATGGCCGCTTTTTCTGCAGAAATCTTAGCCAGGGTTTTACCTAAAATCTCGGTGTGCTCTAAATCAATATTGGTAATAACACTAACTTCGGGGATTAAAACATTTGTCGCGTCAAGCCTGCCCCCCAGCCCAACCTCCACCACCGCATAATCAACTTTCTTCTGCGCGAAATACCGGAAGGCAAGAGCGGTCAGAACCTCGAAAACAGTCGGGCTTAGGTTGGCAACCCCACACTTTTCCTCCCGAGGCGGATCCGCCTTTGGCGGAAGTCTGGGGTTACTACTAATTTTCTCTATTAGCCTCAAACCCTCTGCAAAATCTTTCCTGGAAATATCTTTGCCATTAATCTTTATCCTCTCCGTATAATCAAAAAGATGTGGTGATGTATAGAGGCCCACTTTATACCCGGCTTCTTTGAGAATTGACGCAGCCATGGCCGCGGTTGAACCTTTACCGTTTGTGCCGGCAATATGGATAGACTTGAATTGTTCGTGAGGATTTTTGAGCTGTTCAAGCAA
>METP01000003.1 GCA_001771365.1 candidate division WOR-1 bacterium RIFCSPLOWO2_02_FULL_46_20
ATCGTTTTTGATCCATTTTGCCCCTTTTCTTGGGTTAGGTTTTTAAATGTCTCAACGAATGCCTCTATGGTTAGATTTTACATGGCTCAATACGAGCGCTTGACTTCGATAGTATCATATGATACTATCATGGCATGCCTGAAAAATATCCGCCTTTTCAAATTACTGCCGAAATCTTAAACCTCTGCGCGGAGATTAACCGCCTCCTGGGCCAGTTTGAGGGCTTAAAGATGCCCGTCCCCCAGCCGCAGTTGCGGCGACAGAGCCGGATCAAGACGATTTTTTCGTCCCTGGCAATTGAAGGGAACAGGCTGACGGAAAAACAGGTAACCGACCTTATAAACAACAGGAGAGTGATCGGCCCGCAAAAAGATATTCTCGAAGTTAAAAATGCCATCAAGGCCTACGATTTAATCCATACCTATAAATATAGCCAGTTTGGTTCCCTGCTTAAAGCGCATCAGGTCATGCTGAATGGCCTGACCGAAGACGCCGGCTCCTTGCGCATCAGAAATGTCGGCATTTTTAAGGGCGATGAGGTCGCGCATCTGGCGCCAAAATACCAGTTGGTCCCGAAATTGATGGGAGACCTTTTTGCTTTTTTAAAAAGAAGAGATAATTTAAATCCTTTAATAAGATCAAGCGTTTCCCATTACGAACTTGAATTTATCCACCCTTTTTCGGACGGCAACGGGCGAATGGGTCGTCTCTGGCAAACCGTTATTTTGCTTAAATACCATCCGCTTTTTGAATATATCCCGGTAGAATCAATAGTCAGAGAGAAACAAAAGGAATATTATAAAATTTTGGCGCAGGCGGATAAAGTGGGGGATTCGACCCGGTTTATTGAATTTATGCTGAAAGTTATTTTTCAGGCGGCCCGGGAATTTTTGGCTAACCTTAAACCGCAAACCGAAACGGCAAAAACCAGGCTAAAGCTGGCCGGGGAACATTTTCAAAAGAATCCTTTTTCCAGGAAAGATTATCTGGCTTTCCATAAAAACATTTCGACTGCGACTGCCAGCCGTGATCTGCTTTTTGGGGTAAAACAAAAAATCCTTAAAAGAAGCGGAGCAAGGGCCTTAACAATATACCAGTTTTAAGTTTGTAGTTAGTTCTGTAATGGGTATAAAAGGCCAGGCCCATCGTCAACATTAAGGAAGTCCAGGAGGCAAGGAGTTTAATGTTGTGGCCGCATTTGTTAGTTGGGGCTTTGGAGTGCGCCGGGAAAGAGTTGGGCTATGCCGGGATTTTTTCCAGAGACACCGGAAGGCAAACGCATTTTATGATGGGTTATTCAGTAAAAGGTTCTCTGGATCAGGTGCCAGATTATATACACGGGAAAACCAGCCAGAGCCCAGCAAAAGTCTTAGACAGGAAAAAGAATCCTGCTGGATTCATCGCTTTACCACTACTTCAAGTACTCCCGTAATTTCTTAGCACGCGTAGGGTGTTTTAGCTTACGCAAAGCTTTCGCTTCAATTTGGCGAATACGCTCTCTGGTGACATTAAATACTTTGCCGACCTCTTCCAGCGTTCGGGGATGGCCGTCATCCAGGCCAAAACGCAGCTTGAGCACAATCTTTTCCCGCTCAGTTAAAGTACTCATAACTGTTTCCAGGTCATCGCGCAGCAACCCATGCATAACCACGTCGTCCGGGGCTTGCACTGTGGCATCTTCAACAAAATCTCCCAGACGCGAGCTGTCTTCGTCGCCGATCGGCATCTCCAGCGATAAAGGCACCTGAGAAACCTTTATAATTTCCCGCACCTTCTCAACTAAAATCCGTGATTTTTTAGCGATTTCTTTTTCGGTCGGTTTGCGGCCGAGCTTTTGTAATAATTGACGAGAAGTCTTGCGCAAACGGTTAATAGTTTCAACCATGTGGACCGGAATACGAATTGTGCGTGCCTGATCGGCAATGGCTCGAGTAATGGCCTGTCGTATCCACCAGGTGGCATAGGTTGAAAATTTATAACCCTTGCGGTGATCAAACTTCTCAACCGCCCGAATTAGCCCCAGGTTCCCCTCCTGAACTAAATCCAAAAAGAGCATGCCGCGTCCGGTATATTTTTTGGCAATAGAAACAACCAGGCGCAGGTTGGAGTTAACCAATTTATGCTTGGCGCGCAGATCGCCGGCTTTAATCCGCTTGGCCAGGACGATCTCTTCTTCGGATGTGAGCAGGGGGAACTTGCCGATTTCGCGCAAATACATGCGCACAGTGTCGTCTACGCCAACACCCTTAAGGGCAGCCAGCTCTTTGTGCAGAGCATCAATTTCGGGCTCAACTTTAGATTCTTTTTTTTCAGCAACTTCTATGCCTAAACCAAGCAACTGCTCTATCTCATCCAGGTTTTTTTCCGGTTCCGGATAAATAGATAAAATCTCTTCCGGCGTCAGGTAGCCCTTGCGGGTCGCCTCCGCTTTTAAGGATTCGAAGCTTTTTCTTTTTGTCAGCACACTATTTCTCCGTTGCTTTATCGTACGTATTACCAGGAAATTTCATTATTTAGCTCAACAAGTAATTTCGCGACTTCCTTACTTTGTCCCGATTTCTCCGCTTGATTAATGGCCAGTTTTAGGCCGGCTACTTTGTGTTTTTGCCGCTCGTTATTCAGGACCATAAGGCAGTCATTAAGGATTTTCTCTTTATTTTCTGTATCACCCAGGGGTTTGTCCATGATGTTGCGCGATAAAAATCGCCTGGCTTCTTCGTCTTCTAAATTATCCAGCAAAAAGTGCAGCGGACTGTCGTCATCTTTGAAATCCGAAGCAAAAATCAGAGCGACGATGGCCTGAACTGGTGCCAGCTTAAAATCTTCAACTGACATCCGCTGTTTTAGGGTCTCCAGGGCCTCTTTGCTTTGTGCGGCCAGCGCGATTAAATTTATTTCCGCTTCCTCAATCCTTGAACCCGGTTTTTCAGTCATTCTTTGCAAGGAATTTCTGCCGCCATAGCTGTAGTGCTGGCTCCTTTTAATAGTGGTCAGGATTGTGTCAGCGTCTGTTTTGAGCCAGGACGCGGCCAGTTTGGCGTATTCTTTTTGAATATATGGGTCACTTTCTTGTCCCAGGATTGTGGCGATCTCTTGCAAAGCCTTAGCGCGAGCCTCTATTTCAGCCAGATTATAGCGTGCCAAGATCCTTTTGATCCTAAACTCAAGAAACGGCAAGGCGGATTCAATGCATTTACTAAAGCCCGCGAGGCCGCTTTTTTGAATTGCTTCATCCGGATCTTTACCGGAGATAAGTTGGGCGACTTTAACTTTTAAACCCTGGTCGCGCAGCAGCTCAATGGAGCGCTCTGCCGCCACGCCGCCCGCGGCATCCGCGTCAAAGGCCAACACTATTGTATCGGCGTATCTGGCCAGTAACTTGCATTGCGAAATCGTCAGGGCAGTGCCCAGGGTGGCAACTATATTTTGTACGCCATTTTGAAACGGGGTGATCAAATCAAAATAGCCTTCAACCATGATCGCGGTTTTGTGCTTTTTTATATTGTCTTTAGTCAGATTTAAACCAAAAAGAGTCTCCCCTTTGTGGTAAATCTGCGTGTCGGAAGAGTTCAAATATTTTGGTTCTTCATCGCCGAGCGACCGGCCGCCAAAAGCGACCAGCCGGTCGCGCTGGTCGACAATTGGGAAAATTAGACGGTTTCGAAAGCGGTCATAATAACCGCCTCCCCCTTCACGAGCTAAAATAAGGCCGCTTTTTTCGATTAAGGCAGGAGAAACTCCGCGGGCAATAAGGTGTTTAAATAAATTATCCCAGCCGATTGGAGCTACCCCCAAATAAAAGAGTTCCCTGGTTTTGTCTGTAATGTTTCTCTGATTGAGATATTTTCTGGCAATTTCTCCATCGTTCCCATTTAAGCAGGTTTGAAAATATTGGCCGGCCATGAGCGTAACCTGAAAAAGTTTGTCTTTATCCCCTTTAGAGAGTTCATAGTTGGTTGATTTGGGTACGTTAATATCGAGCTTGGCACCCAGATCTTCTGCCGCTTCGACAAAACTAATGTTTTCGATTTTCATGATAAAGGAAAAAGCATTGCCGCCTTCGTTACAACCAAAACAATGGAAGATTTGCTTTTCCTCGGAGACGGTAAAAGAGGGGGTTTTCTCGGAGTGGAAAGGGCAGAGTCCCAAGTAATTTTTGCCGCGTTTTCTGAGTTGGACGTACTCGGAAACAACTTTAACTATGTCAGCCTTTTTCCTGATCTCTTCAATTGTTTCTTTGGGGATCATTAATTCTCCTTGCTTGCCGCCTGCCTGCCGGTAGGCAGGGGTGGGCTGGGCTGGGCAGAGCATGCCATTCATCCGGCACAAAAAGTTGCTGAAACTTGGTTATGGCGTAGCGGTCGGTCATGCCGGAGATAAAATCAACTGTATGCTGGACCTGGTCTTCGTTTGTTTTGGCCCCATTTTGGAAGTCAGCGTTATAATGATAGTGCCTGAAAAGCTGCCGCATTAAGACCGGCACCTTGCTTTCTTCTTTTTTGGCGGTCGGATTAATGTAAACGTTTTTGTACATGAAGTTATACAGCCCATCCATGGCTTTTTGGACAGCCCGGCTCAATTTTATTTCGGATTTACCGCGAGATTGTTTAATAATGTCACTGATAATTGTGTCCAGGATGTTATTGTTTAAAACTTTCATGTGATGGCGCGGTAAATATCTTTTCTTTAATACTCCGGCGCGCAGCGCGTCCTCAATGTCGTGATGCAGGTAGGCGATCCGGTCGGCCAGGCGCACAAGGCAACCTTCCAGTGTCTCGGGCCAAGGATCATCCGGAGTGTGGTTGCGAATACCGTCAATTATTTCGTGGCACAGGTTGAGCCCCTGGCCGTCTTTTTCCAGCTCTTCGACGATGCGCACGCTTTGTTCGTTGTGAAAAAAGCGGCGGCCATAATTTTCTTTCAAAATATCGTCGAGAATGTACTCGCCGGCGTGACCAAACGGGGTATGTCCCAGATCGTGAGCCAAAGCAATAGCTTCGGTTAAATCCTCATTTAAACACAGCGCCCTGGCAATGGTTCTGGCGATTTGCGCTACTTCCAGGGTGTGGGTTAAGCGAGTGCGGTAATGGTCTTCGACAGGTGAAAGAAAAACCTGGGTCTTGTGCTTTAACCGGCGGAAAGATTTGCAATGGATGATCTTATCCCGGTCACGCTGAAAAGCAGTGCGAAACTCGCACTCTTTTTCCGGTTTTCGCCTGCCTCTGGTTTTTACCGACAGGGCGGCGGAGGGGGAAAAATATCTTTTCTCCCGCGCCTCAATTTCTTTGCGGATTATCATTAACCTTTGAGCGCCGCCTGCGCGGCCGCCAACCTGGCGATGGGAACTCGATAAGGTGAACAGCTCACATAATTTAAGCCGACTCTGTGGCAAAATTCCACAGACGAAGGGTCTCCGCCGTGTTCGCCGCAGATGCCGACTTTAAGGGTCTTATTGGTCTTTCGGCCGCGCTTAACGCCCATTTCTACCAGCTGGCCCACGCCTGTCTGGTCCAAAACCTGGAATGGATCGTTCTTTAAAATTCCCATTTCAACATACGCCGGCAGGAATTTACCGGAATCGTCGCGGGATAAACCCATGGTCATTTGGGTTAAGTCGTTGGTGCCGAAAGAAAAGAACTCGGCAACTTCGGCAATTTTATCTGCCGTTAGCGCCGCGCGAGGAATTTCTATCATTGTGCCGACCAGGTACTCAACTTTGGCTTTGTATTGTTTTAAAGTTTCTTGGGCAACCCGTCTGATGATTTCCGTCTGATTTTTTAGCTCTTCTACCGTACTAATCAGAGGAACCATGATTTCCGGTTGCGCCCCTTTAACTTCGCAAGCCGCTTCCATGATTGCGCGGGCCTGCATTTCGGTTATTTCCGGGTATATAATTCCCAGACGGCAACCGCGATGGCCTAACATCGGGTTGAATTCGTGGAGAGATGATATCTTTTGCTTGATCTTCTCCAGGCTCACTCCCATTTCTTCGGCCATCTCTTTTTGCTGGGCTTCTTCGTGAGGCACAAACTCATGGAGTGGGGGATCAAGCAGGCGGATGGTAACCGGCAGGCCTCTCATGGCTTCAAATATACCGATAAAATCACCTTTTTGCATGGGCAATAATTTGGCCAGCGCCTTTTTTCTGCCTGCGCGGTCGTCAGCTAAAATCATTTCTCTGACCGCTTTAATTCTGTCTCCTTCAAAGAACATATGTTCGGTGCGGCAAAGGCCAATTCCCTCGGCGCCAAAATCACGGGCGACCTGGGAATCTTTTGGCGTGTCGGCGTTGGTTCTAACCTGTAAGGTCCTATACTTGTCAGCCCAGCCCATGATCTTGCCAAAGTCTCCGGAAAGCTCGGGTTTAATAGTAGGTACTTGTCCCTTCATGACTTGTCCGGAACTTCCGTCAAGCGAAATCCAATCGCCCTCTTTGATCACCGTACCGCCAACTTCAAATTGTTTATTCTTGTAGCTGATGTTGATGGCGCCGCATCCAGCCACACAACATTTACCCATGCCGCGAGCGACAACCGCGGCGTGAGAGGTCATACCGCCGCGGGCAGTCAAGATGCCCTGGGCCGCGTCCATACCACCGATATCTTCCGGTGAGGTTTCTATCCTGATCAGGATAACTTTTTTGCCATCTTTGGCCCAGGCTTCAGCTTCATCGGCGTGGAAAACCGCCTGTCCGGTAGCTGCGCCGGGGGAGGCGGGCAGCCCCTTGGCAATCACCTCTTTTTTGGCTTTGGGATCAAACATCGGATGGAGTAATTGATCCAATTGCTCTGGGGCAATGCGCAGTAAGGCGGTTTTTTCGTCAATCAATTTTTCTACAACCATATCGCAGGCAATTTTTAGGGTGGCAGCCGCGGTTCTTTTGCCGGTTCTGGTCTGCAGCATCCAGAGTTTGCCTTTTTGAATTGTGAATTCAATGTCCTGCATCTCTTTGTAATGTTTCTCCAGCTTTTTATAGATAGCTTCAAGAGTTTTGTAGGGTTTGGGCATGACCTCTTCCAGAGTTTTCTGGTCTTTACCGGATTTGGTTGAAGCGTTAATCGGTTGAGGGGTCCTGGTGCCGGCCACAACGTCTTCTCCCTGCGCGTTGATCAAATATTCCCCATAAAACTTTCTCTCGCCGGTAGCCGGGTTTCTGGTAAAGGCAACGCCGGTGCCTGAATCATCCCCCATATTACCGTAAACCATGGCTTGAACATTAACTGCCGTTCCCCATTCATGAGGAATCTTGTTGATTTGGCGATATTTGATGGCGCGGTCACCCATCCATGAACCAAAAACAGCCTCAATTGCTCCCCACAACTGTTTCCAGGGCTCTTCGGGGAAAGCAACCCCTTTTCTTTTTTTGATCACGGCTTTAAAACGACGAACCAGTTCTTTTAAATCTTTGGTCTTTAATTCGACGTCAAGTTTGACCCCTTTTTCTTTCTTAACCTCGTCCATAATTTCTTCAAAGGGATCGATGTCGGTCTTGCTTTGCGGTTTTAATCCCATCACAACATCACCGTACATCTGGACAAAACGCCTGTAAGCGTCCCAGGCAAATCTCTCGTTGCCGGATTGTTTGGCCAGGCCGACCGCTGTTTTATCATTGAGTCCCAGGTTTAAAACAGTGTCCATCATTCCCGGCATGGATATCCTGGCGCCAGATCTCACGGAAACCAATAATGGATTTTTATCATCGCCAAATTTGGCCCCCATTACTTTTTCCACATGACCTATCCCTGTTTTTATCTGGACATCCAGTTCTTTGGGGTATTTGCGGTTCATTTTGTAATAAACCGTACACATCTCCGCGGTAATGGTGAATCCGGCTGGGACCGGAATTCCCAGAGTACTCATTTCTGCCAGGTTCGCCCCTTTACCTCCCAACAAATTTTTCATTTGAGCCTTGCCATCTGACTTGCCGCCGCCGAACTTGTACACGTACTTATTCCCTTTTGCCATTTTCTTTAATCTCCTTTCGTTCAGGTATGAATGGAGCTGAGGGGGATCGAACCCCTGACCTCTTGACTGCCAGTCAAGCACTCTCCCAGCTGAGCTACAGCCCCACCTTTACTAATAATGATAAATAATCGCGTCTTTTTCCCAAAGCCCCTCAAGATTATAATAATCTCGTTCAGCGCTGCCCATCAGGTGGATCACTATATTACCCAGGTCCAGCACCATCCAACCGGATTTGGCTAAGCCTTCCCACTTGATCATTTTTATCTTATGCTTACGCAATTGTTTGTTTATCTCTTGCTCAATTGCCCTGAGTTGCGGCACCGACTCAGCGCTGCAGAGGATTAAAACATCAACGATGGATGATGTTTTGCTGATATGCACGGTCTTTATGTCAACCGCCTGTTTTTGTTCCGCCGCTTTGACGATGAGCTCTACCAGATCTTCGTTTTTTGATTTTTTAGTTTTGGGCATCAGGTAATTACTTGTTTGCCGCAGATGTATTTTTCGACAATATTTTTCAAACCGGCTTTGTCCGGCTGCCAGTAATATATCCCGTCGACCATCAGGTCTGTGCCGGGTAGTACAGCCAGATAAACCCGACCCAGCTCAAATGCCGTGCGCATGCTTAGGCTGAGCCCCAGCACCTGTTTTGAACTTAGATTAGTATCAACATAAGAGAGCAGGCCCAGAAACAGTTTTGGCGAGCGCAAGACATTATCGCGTTTGATCAGTTCGTTGGCGAGAGCCTGGATAAACTTTTGCTGACGGGCGATACGGGAAAAATCTCCGCCATCGCTGCGGAACCTGACATAGCCCATGGCTTGTTTGCCTGACAGTTTTTGCAAGCCGGGATTCAGGTCAATATTTAAATCCCCGGCGCTATCCACATAATACATCCTATGTTCCACATCGATTGTGATGCCGCCAAGTTCATCAATAATATTAACTATGCCGGAAAGATTGACACAGAGGTAGTAGGGGATGTCGACGTTGAGCAGGTCTTCAACAGATTTCCGGGCCAGTTCAATCCCGCCATAGGCATAGGCGTGGTTGATTTTACCTAAACTATGCCCATGCAGTACAGCCAGGGTGTCTCTGGGAACGGAGATGAGCGAGGCTTCTTTATTCTCCGGGTTGGCGTGCAGCACCATTATGGTGTCTGAGCGATGGCCAAAGGCATCGTCAATGCCCAGCACCAGGATGTTGGACGTTGGCAGGAGAATATTGGTCGGGGCTAAACTTAAAAACACCTTTAATAGGGTAAGTTTTGAAGCGATAGCTACGCCAAAGCCCAAGGAGGCCGATAAAATTGCTAATATTACAGTGGTGATAATTAAGAATCTTTTCATGATCTTAATAAATAATAATTCCTGGTGGCGATAGTGCCGGGATAAATAGGTAAGCCCTGGCCGAGTAAAAACAAAAGCATATTTGAGGCCGACTCAACAACGGCCCGATCTAAATTGGTGAACGCTAATTTTCTGAGCCTCTTTACTCCAGAAAAAGAACGCCCTGCTTCAATATGGTCTGACAAATATATTATTTTTTCAAGTGTCGTCATTTTTGGCGAGCCGACAGTGTGTTTTTTTATCGCGTTAAGAATCTGGAAAGATGTAATCCCAAACTCTTGCCTGGCCAATAGCGCGCTTAACTCGGCATGAAATAGTTTTGGCTCAAATTTGCCGATAGCGTCAATTTTTAGGCGAAACTTTATAGCCTGTTTGAGCAAATCCGACCTTGAAAACTTTCTGGCATAGTCGTGTAGAAGCGCAGCAATGCTTGCCAGTTTAATTGAAACACCATGTTTCTTAGCAAGGGAGACCGCGGTCGCTTCTGCGCGTACACAATGCTTAAATCTTTTTGGGTCCAAGTCGCGCTTTAATTTTTCCAGTATTTCCGCTCTTTTTTGCACATTCCTCACGCGAAGTTGCTATTCTAGCAGTTTTTCTTTATAATTGTCAACTCTTATGAAGAACTTAGCGGTAATAATATTAGCGGCAGGCAAGGGTGCGCGCATGAAGTCTGATTTGCCCAAGGTCTTTCACGAAATCTTGGGTGAGCCGATGCTGACCCATGTTTTGAATGCCGTTAAGGGGCTTGCCCCCCAACAGACTTTGGTTGTGGTTGGTCATCGCCGTGATCTAATTATGGATTATTATAAAGAATGGCCCATTAAGTTTGCCGTTCAGGAAGAGCAGCTAGGCACCGGACACGCGGTTATGCAGGCAAAACCTTTTCTCAGAGATTTTTCCGGAACGGTGCTGGTTTTAGCCGGAGATGTCCCCTTACTATCCGAAAAGATCCTAAAAGAACTGGTGAACTTTCATTGCAAGAACAAAGCCGCGGCGACAGACTTAACGGCTTTATTGCCCGATGCCGGTAATTATGGCCGGGTAGTGCGGAAGCCAAATGGAGAGATGGTAAAAATAGTTGAAAAGAAGGACGCCTCACCGGAAGAATTACAGATCAAAGAGATAAATACCGGCACGTTTTGTTTTGACAAAGAAGCCTTGTTTTTGGCTTTGGCTGAAGTAAAGGCAGAGAATGCCCAGCAGGAGTATTATTTAACTGACACGATCGAAATTCTATGCAAGAAAGGGTTGCCGGTCTACGCCTTCCGCGCCTCTGACCCCTCTGAAACTTTGGGAGTAAACACCAGGGAAGAATTAATCAAGGTTGAAAAGTTTCTCTTAAAGAAACAAGGCTAAAAAATCCCGCCAGCGTGGTAAGCGGCCACAAAACCAGGCCGCGCTTCAGATTATAGCAGAAAAGATAAGCGAATTGAATCTTCCCCCTCAATAGCCTATAATTCCCAACAATGGGGTTTGATATATTAATTAACCTCAATAATGTTAGCCTGCTGATAACCTTTGCCGTTCACCTTGGTTTTGCCGCTTACATATATTGTAAGGATCCCAGGAGCGAAGCAAATCGCTCATTGGCTACGCTCCTGTTCTTTGTCGCAGGTTGGGTTTTTACTTACATCCTTTTCTATAATGTAAAAACGTTTGAGTTTATCTTGATTATTCGCAGATTATCCCCGGCGGTGGCCGGTTTTGTAGTTGCTTATTTTGTCTGTTTCGCCCTGGTTTTTCCAAAGAGGGAAAAGGAAGTTCCCTGGATCTGGAAAACATTGATTATGGCGCCTGTTTGGATCTGCTCCATGTTTGCGATTTTTTCGGATTTAATTATTAAATCCGTTAATATTGTCGACCCAAACTTTTTGGTGTTTGGCGACGTGGTTTTTGGCCCGGTTTTTCATCTCTTTAACCTTGGTTTTGTGGTTTATACTATAATTGGAACCTCAATCCTGGTGAAAAAATTATTTCACGCTGATGGGCGAGCAAGAGGCCAGATATTATATGTCCTCTTTGGCGGCACGCTCACCCTGTGTTTTACGATTGTAACAAATGTTATTTTGCCGGTATTCTTTGGTGTTTCGTATTTTTCCGGTTTTATCCCGGTGGCTACGTTGATTGTGGCGGGGTTTATGACGCATGCCATCGCCAGGCATCACCTCCTCAACATTGAAGATATGTTGTCCCGGGGCACTTATTTTCTGGCTACCGTCGCTGCCATAGTAGGCACAGTTTTTTGTCTGTTTACGGATAATTGGGCTTATTTGCCTCTTTATTACATTACTCTCGGCCACCTGGCCATTGGTATCGTGGTTCTAAGTTATAGCTGGCGCAACAAAATAAATGTTTCCTACGCCTTTTTGGTTTTCTTTACCGGAACCATGATATTCTCTTCGGCAGTTTTTTTTAATGCCGCGCGGCTCCCCTATATCCTCTTGGCGGCTAAACTCATATATGTAAGTACATTTTTCCTGATGATCCCGCTTTTTTTCTTTTCTGTCTTTTTCCCGTTTACCAAGCCCAGCCTTTCTTTATTGAAAGCCTTAATTATTCCCGTGCCGGGGATTGTTTTTGCTGCCGTAGCCTTATTTTCTGATTTGTTGGTGCGGGATGTTATTTTTCGATCCTGGGGTAGGGAGGTGGTGTTTGGTCCGTTTTTTCCGGTTTTTGCGATGTACTGCACCTTCTTTGTGGGATATACTTTTGCGATTTTGGTCCGTAAGCATAATGTTTCATTTGGGCTGCAAAGGACCCAGGTTAGATACATTCTTATTAGTTTTTTAATTATTGGCGTGCCTAATTTTGCGGCAAATATTATCTTGCCTGCTTTTTGGCAAAATTATCAATTGATACAACCAGCACTTTACTTTGCCCTGCCGGAAGCCATCTTTGTGGCTTATGCGGTTTTAAAACATCGCTTGATGAGCGTTGAAATTATGATTCAGCGGGGTTTTGTCTATGCCAGCGTGACGGTCTTTATTATGGCGTTGTATGCCCTGGCGGTGATTATCTCAGAAACATTTTTTAGGCAGATATTGGGCTATAGTTCTTTGCTAATTTCAACGATGGCGGCATTATTGATCGCGGTAACTTATCATCCACTGGTTAAGAGTTTTCAGTCTTTTACCGATCGCCTCTTTTTTCGCGGACGTTATGATTATCAGGTGACGTTGCGTGAGATCAGTCATAAAATTGCTTCGGTGATCAAGCTGGAAGAGCTAACCAGGTTGATTGTCTCTTCTTTTGTTGATACGATGAAAGTTTCGGAAATATCTTTTCTGCTGCTTGATAAAAACAAAGAACGTTTCCATTCGGTCTCTTTGCCAGCGCCGCGCTATAAAAGGATTGAAATAGATTTTACCAGCCCCATAGTTGCCTGGATATCGGCCACCAAAGATGTTTTGGTGGCTGATGAGCTGCAAAGTGAAATCGTCCGCCAGGATGTTCCTGGCAAAGATGGTGAAAATAGACGCCACAGCCTGGAAGAGGTGCGGGATGAGATGCTACGCCTGGGTATTTCCATCTGGGTGCCGATAATTTCCAAAGATGAATTGATCGGGATTATTGCTTTAGGCAATAAACTCTCTGGAGATATTTTTAGCGGCGAGGATATTGATTTGCTGGGAACTTTGGCCAACCAAATTGCCGTGGCCTTGGATAATGCCAGGCTTTACGACGAAGTGGTTAATACCAGGGATTATGTGGAGCAAATACTTCAATCGATGGTTTCCGGCGTATTGACGGTTGATACACGGACCAGAATTGTTACTTTTAATTCCATGGCTGAAAAAATTACCGGCAGAAAAATTGATGAGGTTATTGGCAAAAAATGCGAAGAAATATGGGGCAACAAGGGGATCATTTGCAACATTGTTGAAAATACGCTAATAAATAAGTGTTACGTAAATTTTGACTCAAGCCTGGCTTCACCCGAAAAAGGTCTGGTGCCGGTTTCATTTTCCTCAACTTTACTCAATGATTCCCAGGGAAAGAAAATGGGGGCCTTAATTACAATCCAGGACCAGACCGAGGTTAAAGAATTGGAAGGCAAAGTCAGGCAGGCGGATAAATTGTCGGCGCTGGCGACCATGGCGGCCGGGATGGCGCACGAGATTAAAAATCCGCTCTCTTCGATGAAAGTATTATCTCAACTTATCCCCCGCAAGATTGATGATCCGGAGTTCAAAAAGAAACTGGCCGAAATATTTCCCAGAGAGATCAACCGCATAGACCGTATTGTCGAAAGCCTGTTGGGCTTTGCCCGGGCCACGGCTCCGGCGTTTGAAATAACTAACATAGAAAATATTCTCGAAGAAACCCTTGATTATTTTGCCAACCAGGCCAAGGAAGCCGACGTTAAAATTATTAAATATTTTGCCCGGTTGCCTGAAATTGAGGTTGATCGAAGCCAAATCTCTCAGGTTTTTTCTAATTTGGTGCTTAATGCCATCCAGGCGATGTTCCTGGGTGGGGAGTTGCGGGTATCAACCTTACCGGGCAAGAAGGTTGATAATTTTTTGCGTAATGTAAAAATCCAGATTTCTGACTCCGGACACGGGATAGCGGAAGAAAAGTTAAAAAAACTATTTGATCCGTTTTTTACCACCAAGCATGGCGGGACAGGGCTTGGCTTAACTATTACCCATAGTATCGTGGATGGTCATAAGGGGTATATTGATGTCGTAAGTCAGCTGGGCCAGGGAACGACTTTTACAATTACTTTACCAGTGAGTCAGGGATTGGTATAATTGCAGCCATGAAGAAGACAATTCTTTTAATTGAAGATGAGCCTAAGGTGGAGGCGGTTTTCCGGGAAGCTTTGGGCAAGGGTTATGTAATTGAAGTAGTGCCCGGCGCTAAACTCGCGGCCGCTTTTATAGATAAAAAAATTCCCGATATAGTTGTTATTGATTTTGATTTAAAAAATGAAGACGGACTGCGGGTCTTTGAGCGTTTGGGCCTGGCGGCGCCAACGATCATGATGTCAAGCTCGGGCAATATTTCTCTGGCGGTTTCTGCCACGAAACTGGGCGTGGTAGAGTTTTTGAGAAAGCCGTTAAATGTTGAACAATTGCGAGAGGCGGTGGAACAAAATATTTCGCAAGAAGAGAGGCCGCTCCGATTGGGTGCGGGGTTGGCGTGGTTGTGGGGAGAAGGACATGGCTTGAAAGAAATGTTCTCCGGGATTCAACATGCCTTACGCGCCAACAAAGATGTTGTTCTGGTCGGCGGGCGGGGGATTGAGTCGGGGGGGGTGGCGGAATTAATCCACCAGCACAGCGCCAAACGAGACAGAAGATTGGTCAGGTTTGATATTGCCGCTTTTCGTCGGCAGGATCTGGAAACGCATTTTTGGGCCACCTTGCAGGATTTACTCTCTTTGCCGGCGGCAACCTCCCTGCGAAAAAATGAAAATCTGTGCGGCACAATTTATTTGGAGAATATTGAGCGGGTTGATGAGCATTTTAAGCTGAGCCTCTTAAAATATTTTAATGAACGCAAAGGCAAGACTGTTCGTGCCGTGCTCGGAGTAAATAGCCGTGACGCTATTTTAACGCAAAATGATTATGTGGTTGTCGAAATCCCCAAACTCCGCGAGAGAAAAGAAGATCTGCCATATCTTTTGTCTTTATATTTAAAGGGCTACTCGGTTAAGTACAATAAGGAGGTCAAATTTATTTCCAGAGAGGTGCTGGCAGATTTGGCTGCTTATGATTTTCCCGGTAATTACGCGGAGTTGGAAGAATTGGTCCGGGAGGCAGTCTTGGTGGCAGCCGCAGACAAGCTGGAAGCAAAAAATTTAGCCTATACCTATAAGATTCTCCAACAAGCTTATGGCGGGTTAAATCTGCCTCTTGACGCGGCGAAATTAGAATTTGAAAATAGCCTGTATAATATATTGCTCGATAAGTCAAATGGAGACGAGGCGCGGCTGGCCAGATTTTTGAATGTTCCCAGGAGTGTTTTAAGCGAACGAATTCAAAACCTGCTTAATTAGATTCTTTACCTGGTCTTTTTCTTTGGCTTCACCGATAATTCTGATAACCGGTTCGGTATTGGAGGCTCTGACGTGTACCCAGCTCGTGGGCAGGACAACTTTTACCCCTTCGGTTAGGATAAGTGTTTTGTTGCTAAAGTACTCTTTAACATCTTCAACCACGGCATCCGCGTGGTCTTGATCCCGACAGTCTATTTTCTTCTTAATCATATGGTAAGCGGGAATTTCCGCGACCAGCTCAGAAATGCTTTTACCGGATTCCGCCATCATGTTTAAAACCATTGTCATGGCGGCCAGAGCGTCACGGTTGAAACCAATGCGTGGATAAATTACGCCGCCGTTACCTTCGCCGCCAATTAAACCCTTTAATTCTTTGAGTTGTTCGGCTACGTGTACTTCGCCGATTTTGGTGCGGATAACCATGGCCTGATTCTGCTGAGCAATATCGTCAATTGCCCTGGTCGTCGATAGATTTGTTATCACCAGCTTCTTTTTGCGGTGGCTCCCCTTATGTTTTGATAAGATGTATTTGGTAGCCAGGGCCAGGGTTAATTCTTCTCCCACAGGCTTGCCCAGGTCAGAAACAATAGCCAGTCGGTCGGCATCGGAATCCAGGGCAAAACCAATATCCGCTTTTTTGCTTTTAACCAATTTAACCAGGTTCCCCAGGTTGTCGGGTATCGGTTCGGGCGGGTGGGGGAAAGGTCGGTCAAGATGGCAATGAATGGCCTCTACTCGACAACCAAGTTTTGTTAAAAGTTTTACGCAGGCGACAGATCCGGCGCCGTTACAACAATCCAACGCGACTTTGAATTTTTTGCGGCGGATGGCCCCGGGTTTGATCACTTTGAGTATCTTATCAATGTGAGTCTCGATGCCGGAATAGTTAGAGAGGAGTATTCGGTGATCTTTGGCGATGAATTTTTTTGTTTCGTAAAGTCTAATTAATTTTTTTGCCTGATGCTCATTCAAAAATATTCCATCTTCGCGCACAAACTTTAATCCGTTCCAGGGGAGGGGGTTGTGAGAAGCCGTAATAATTATCCCTCCGTTAGCCCGCAGTTCCCGTACCATTATGCCAACGGTGGGGGTGGGGCAAATACCCAGATCAATAACTTTACAGCCGGTGGCCAGGAGTCCGGAAAAGATAATCCCTTTGATAAATTCTGAAGTAGTTCGCGGATCGGTGCCGACAACGACAATTTTCTTGGCCGAAGAATCATCCGACAGGTATGTGCCAAAGGCTTTGGCAAAATCCAGACAAACTTCCGCGGTCAAGGATTCCGGGACCAAACCACGAACCCCAGAAATGCTGATTTTTAGCGACATATTGACTATTATAACACAAACTGTTACACTCAAACAGAAATGTTTGGCGCAATTTTACCTCATCCGCCGCTTTTAGTGCCGGAAATTGGCCGTGATCAACTGAAAATGGTTGAGAGTACAATAAAAAGCGTCTCTGAGGTTTTCCGCAGGTTAAAGAAACACGATTTTGACACGCTGGTTGTTGTGACCCCCCATGGAAATGTTGGACAAGCCTCGGTTCCGGTCTATACCGGGCATGTTTTTGAGGGAGATTTTGCCATGTTTGGAGCCAAAAAACCAATTTTTAGTTTTAAAGGTGATCCCAAGCTGGGTCTGGCAGTGATTAAGGATTGTGGGCTTGCTGCCAATTGTCCTGAGACGCTGCTGGACCACGGGGCCCTGGTGCCGCTTTATTTTTACCAGGTTGAGAAAATTAAAAAACCGATTTTACCGGTCGCCATTGGCTTTATGTCGCTGAAAAAATTGTATGATTTTGGCATGAGTCTGGCTAAAACAGCCGCGCGTTTAGGACGAAAGATCGCGGTGATAGGTTCAGCCGATATGTCGCATCGGTTAACCCAGGATGCCCCGTCGGGGTATAACCCAAAAGGTAAAGAATTCGACGAAAAATTAGTTGGTTTAGTTAAAGCTTATGATGTTCAGGGGATACTTAATTTTGATCGAGCTTTGGCGGAAGAGGCGGGGCAGGATGCTTTGTGGTCGATTGCGATATTGCTGGGGGCGCTTGATGGGGTGGCAGTTAAGCAGGAAGTTTTATCATACGAAGGTCCTTTTGGCGTTGGTTACATGGTCGCAAGCTTTGAGTGAACATGCTTTAGTGAAACTGGCGCGCAAAACCATCGACAGTTATGTCAAGGAAGGCAGGATAATTGAACCGCCTGCCGAATTGACCGGGGAAATGAATAAAAAGGCGGGGGTTTTTGTTTCTTTGTACAAACGGGGGAGTCTGCGTGGCTGCATTGGCACTTTCGCGCCAACGACCAAGAACGTGGCGGTCGAGATTATTCATAATGCTATTGAATCGTCGACCAGAGATCCGAGGTTTTTGCCAATTAAGGTGGATGAACTTGAAGAGCTGGATATTTCCGTTGATGTTTTGGGTGTGCCCGAACCGGTTAGCTCCGTGGCCGAGCTTGATGCAAAAAAATATGGCGTCATAATTGGAAATGGCGGGAGGCGAGGGCTGCTTTTGCCTGATTTGCCGGGAGTCAATACCCCGGCCGAGCAAATAGCCATTTGTCGCCGCAAGGCCGGCATTGGGGATAATGAGGACTTAGAGCTGTTTAGGTTTGAAGTTAGGAGGTATAAGTAATGATCAAAGCGGGAATAATTGGCGCCGGAGGCTACGCGGGGGTGAATCTGTTGTCGCTATTGTTGCGGCATCCGGAGGCAGAGGTCGTCTGGCTGATTTCGGAAGAAGCTCATAATGGAAAAAAAATCTCTGAATTGTTCCCTCACCTAACTGAGATTTGTGATTTGGCTTGCGGTACTTTGGCTGATGTCGGTAAACTGGCCAAAAAAGTGGATGTTGTTTTCTTGGCGTTGCCCCACGGCATGGCTCTTGATTATGTGCCGCGGATATTAAAAACCGGGGCAAAGGTTGTTGATCTGGGCGCGGATTATCGTTTTAGTGATGAAAAAGTATTTAAAAAATGGTACGGCGTTGAACATAAAGATAAAAAAGTTTTTGCCGAAGCGGTATTTGGTTTGCCGGAGCTTTTCCGGGCTGAAATTAAATCCGCTCTCCTGATCGGCAATCCCGGTTGTTATCCGACCGCTTCAATCTTGGGCCTGGCGCCGTTGGTTAAAAAGGGCTTGATTGATATGGATTCCATTATTGTGGATGCCAAATCCGGAGTTTCCGGGGCGGGGCGGGGGGCTAAACAAATCACTCTTTTTTGTGAACGTAATGAAGGGGTGATGGCTTATTCTGTCAACAATCATCGACATATGGGGGAAATAGAATTCCAGGTTGGCCGGCTAGCCGGTTATCCGAATACCCGGGTAACCTTTGTGCCTCACCTGATGCCGATGAGTCGGGGAATTTTGGCCACAATCTATAGCCAACTTAAAACTGAAAACTTAAAACTTAAAACTAAGGACTTAACTATTTTATATAAAAAATTCTATAAAGACGAGAAATTTGTGCGGGTATATGATACGCCGTGCACCAAGAATGTCTCTTTTACGAATTTCTGCGATATTGGCGTAGCGGTTAACGAAGAGACTCAGACCGTTATTGTGACTTCGGTCATTGATAACCTGATTAAAGGAGCGGCAGGACAGGCGGTACAGAACATGAATATAATATTCGGGCTTGATGAAGCAAAAGGTCTGGAGCAAATAGGAGTATTTCCATAATGAGCCGGGTAAAAGGATTTAAGGCCGCTGGGATTGCCTGCGGATTAAAAAAATCGGGTAAGCCCGATTTGACAATAATTTATTCTGAAGTACCGGCCGTTGCGGCCGGTGTTTTTACCACCAATCAGGTTAAAGCCGCTCCGGTTTTGGTTGACCAAGAACAGCTTAAGAATAAAACAGCCCGGGCCATTGTGGTTAACGCCGGCAATGCCAACTGTTGGACCGGTAAACAGGGACTAAAAGACGCTCATACAATGGTTAAGGAAACAGCCAGGGCGCTTAACCTTAAAACCCGGGAAGTTTTGGTGGCTTCAACCGGAGTGATCGGCCGGTCCATGCCCATGTCCACCGTTACAGCCGGCATTAAAATAGCGGTAAAGCAATTGTCGGCGGCTGG
The DNA here is from genome assembly GCA_001771365.1 of candidate division WOR-1 bacterium RIFCSPLOWO2_02_FULL_46_20. GTDB lineage: Bacteria > Margulisbacteria > WOR-1 > O2-12-FULL-45-9 > O2-12-FULL-45-9 > O2-12-FULL-45-9-A. The sequence goes on from METP01000003.1 coordinate 19,409, forward strand.
ACTGGCTAAGGCGGCTCAGGCGATTTTAACAACTGACACCAGGTCCAAACAGATTACGCTTAAAGTTGGAGATATTACCATTACCGGCTTTGCCAAGGGCGCGGGGATGATTGAGCCGGGTATGGCAACTATGTTGTGTTTTATTTTAACCGACGCGCAAATTGAGAAAAGTTTACTGCAAAAGATTTTGCGGCAAGCGGTTAATAAGAGTTTTAACATGATCTCGGTAGATAATTGCCAATCAACCAACGACACTGTTTTGGCCTTAGCCAATGGGATGTCAGGAGTTAGGGTTGGTAATGTAGGGGCAGGGCTTGCCTGCCTGCCGGTAGGCACGGTCCCTGTCAGTCAATTTCAAATCGCCCTGGAAAAGGTTTGCATCTACCTGGCCAAGGAAATCGCGCGGGATGGGGAAGGGGCGAGCAAGCTATTAACGGTTAAGGTGTCCAGGGCCAGGAATGAAGCCGATGCCAGGAAGGCGGTGAAAGCCTTGATTGGTTCTTTTCTCTTGAAGGCCGCGGTTTATGGCCAAGATAAAAATACCGGCCGTATCTTGCAAGCGATCGGCACTACCAACGCCAAAGTTAATTGGGATAAATTTAAATTTGACTGGCAAATGGGAGACAAGGAAGATATTATTACAGTTAACCTGGCCGCGGGTAAGGTTGCCGCGACCGGCTGGGGTTGCGATTTAACCGAAGGCTATGTTGAAATCAACGCGGAGTATACGACATAAATGTTTAAGCAGTTAATTAAACGGGCTAATGCGGTTATCGAGGCTTTACCCTATCTTATTAAATTCAATAGTAAGATCATTGTCATAAAATACGGCGGGGCGGCGATGCAGAATAAAGAACTGACGTCGAGCGTTATTCAAGATGTCGTCTTGCTGAAGATGGTCGGGATGGAGCCGATCCTTGTTCACGGCGGCGGGCCGGAGATCAATAAATACCTGCGCAAAAACGGGATCGAGCCGAAATTTATCGGCGGCTATCGTGTAACCGATAAAGAGACGATGAGGATTGTCCAAAAAGTCCTCGGCGAAAAAATTAACCAGCAGATCGTCTCGCTGATCAAAAAAGCAGGAGGCAAGGCTAAAGGTTTCTACGGCAAAAAAGGGCAGGTCATTAAAGCGTTCAAATACTGGAAAAAGGACGAGAAGGGCAACAGGATCGATCTCGGCTTTACCGGACAGGTTGGCGGGGTCCGCTACCGCTTCCTGCGAAAGTGGATGAAACTCGGTTATATTCCGGTTCTAACCTCGATTGGCGTTGGGAAGCGGGGTGGAATCTACAATATTAATGCCGATAAGGCGGCGGCGGCGATCGCCGCTTACCTCAAAGCGGAAAAACTGATCGTGATGACTGATGTCAACGGCGTTCTTGATAATACAGGGAAATTAGTTTCAAAAGTTAACACTTACAAAGCGGGAAAAATGATCAAATTGGGCGGCATTTCCGGCGGGATGATCCCCAAAATTAAATCTTGCCTCTACGCCCTCCGCAAGGGTGTGAAAACTGCCCACATTATTGATGGCCGGATTCCCCACGCCATCCTCCTCGAGCTCTTCACCGACTACGGTATCGGGACGATGGTGGAGAAGTAAGCTTACCCCATTATCACTTCGATGTGGTGTTCGGCTCCGCCTGGCCGGTCGGCCGGAATAAGATTAGACGATTGCCGTTTATTATCCACAGTAATTGACTTTATACCCCTGGAAATATTTTCCGGGTTACGCACGGTTATGTAGTAGGTTGAATCACGAAAAACTCTTTTGACGGAAAAACCCTTCCAGTTTTTTGGAATGCAGGGATCAATCAGCAGCCCTTTGTAATCCGGCCTGATACCCAGAATCCATTGCGAAGCGGCAATAAAATTCCAACTGGCGGAACCGGTTAACCAGGAGTTTTTGCCTTCACCAAAATTTTTATGGGCTTTGCCGGCAATCATCTGGCAGTAAACATAGGGTTCTGTCTTATATAGATCAGCGGTATCATTGTGTGCCGCCGGCTGGATGGCTTTGTAGTATTCGTAAGCAATGTCGCCGCGACCGAGCATGCATTCGGCAATCATGGCCCAGGGATTTGGATGACAAAAAATAGCGCCGTTTTCTTTGAGCCCCGGAGGATAAACACAGATCGAACCGTATTTCCAGATGAACCTGGAATAAGGCGGCGTCATGAGGACGATGCCGTGCTTGGTCCAGAGATGTTTTCTGACCGCGTCCATGCATTTTAGAGCCCTGTCTTTTTCCGCTACGCCGGAGAGCACCCCCCAGGCCTGGGTTTCCAGATAAATCTGCCCTTCTTTATTTTTGCTGGAGCCAACAGGTTCTTCGTCCTGGTCAAAAGCGCGCATGTACCAGCCGCCATCCCAGGCAACTTTATTAATCTTCCGGCTCAGCTTGGTTGCGATGTCATTATATTTCTTGATATCATCTTTTTTGTTGATGAGCTCCGCCATTTTGGCCATTTCTCCGGCACCGTAAACGACCATCTGGGCGATCATAACAGATTCGGCCCCCTCTTTGCCGTGGGTCAGGTTTAAGCAATCGTTCCAGTCGGCAAAATAGATCTTGGGCAGGCCATGCGAGCCGATATGGGTAGTGGAAAAGTGGATAGCGCGGGCCAGGTGCTCGTAAACGGTTCCTTTTTCTCCGGCCACAAAAGGAACGGTTGTTTCTAAAAAGCGAATGTCGCCTGTTTCTTTGACATAAGCCGGGACCGAGACGGTTAACCAAAGGTGATCGTCGCCATAGCCGGAACCGTTGCCTTTTTTAGTTAAAGGAGAATACTGGTGATAGGCCGAACCGTCTTCGAATTGGTTGGAGGCCAGGTCAATTATTCTTTCTTTTACCTTTTCCGGGATCATGTGCACAAAACCGAGAGTGTCCTGGTTTGAATCCCGGAAGCCCATGCCCCGGCCAATGCCGGATTCATAATACGAAGCCGAACGCGACCAATTAAATGTTGTGCGGCATTGATACTGATTCCAGGTATTGACCATAAGGTCAAAGTCCGGATCTTCGGAGTTAACGGAAAAGTTGCCCAGGTTGGTTTCCCAGTACTTTTTAAGCTTTAATAATTCCTGTTCAATCGTTTGAGGTTCTTTATACTTGCCGACTTTGGCCGGCGGCTCGTCAATATCTTCCGTGAAGCCCAAAACAAAAATAAATGTTTTTGTCTCTCCCGGCTTAAGCTTAAAATTAAACATCTGTGAGCCAACCGGCGACCAACCGCCGGCAAGGCTGTTATTCATTTTACCTTCAATAACCGCGCGGGGCCTGGACCAATCGCCATAATTGCCCATAAAATCTTTTCTTTGGGTATCAAAGCCCTTGGCTGCCGCGTTGGCGCAGGCAAAATAGGTAACCAGGTTTTGTTCCACGCGATAACGGGAGAGATGATAGATAATATTGTTTTTTACCTCGGTTTCGCCGATATTTAGATTGTATTGATAGTCGGTCATGTCGTTTAGGGCATCCCAGAGACAGAACTCAACAAAGGAGAAGAGCGACAGCTCTTTTGGCTGGGTTACTTTTGGCTCTGCTTTAACTTCGATCATCCAGATTTCCAGGTTTTCGCCTAAAGGTACGAGGTAGGTGGTTTTGGTGGAGACACCCTTGTATTCGGATTTGATAATGCTATAGCCCAGACCATGACGACATTCGTATTTATACTCTTTAGCGTCTTTGAGAACCGGTTGCCAGGAGGCTGACCAGAAATCATTGGTTTTATTGTCGCGTAAATAAAGATACCTGCCGCCCCGGTCCATGGGGATATTATTGTAACGATAGCGCAGCAGCCTTCTTTCTTTCGGGTCTTTGACAAAACTATAGCCGCCGGCAGTGTTGCTGAACAAGGCGCAATAATCTTCGCACCCCAGATAATTTATCCACGGCAGTGGGGTGTCTGGTTTGGTTATGACATATTCTTTGTTTTCTTTATCAAAGTACCCGTACTTCATTTACTATGTCCCCTTACTAATTCAAGCCACTTCTTGTTCCCGTTATGCATCTCCAGGAACAAACTGAAATTGGCGTACCTGGCTTTGCCTTTGCCGATTTTTCTGGTGATAAATTGTTTGGTTTTTATTGCAGGGGCGGTCTTTAGACCGCCAGATTTTGGCGACCTGAAAGTCGCTACACCGTCAAAGAAGCCTTCTGGTTTCAGGACAGTGTATTCGTAAGTCACGCCAAATAAATCTTCCATCAGAGGGTTCGGGTACAGATGCCCATGCTCATCTTTTACGCCAAAACGAGCCTCCGTGATCAATGTTCCGCCGGCTTTGATCCATTTTTTTAAATTCTCATATTGTTTGAGAGAGAGCAGGTATGGATTGGGCATCAAGATTACTCTATAAGGCAACTGACCCGAATTTAAATCACGCTCAAAAACAAAATCAATGGGCTGACCTTTTTTGTAGACGGCTTTGTAGGCTCCCGACATAGACAACAAGCTGTACATTATGCCAATGTCTCCCCTGGCGGTTTCCCATTGCCCGGCCATTGGGCGGGGAGGGCCTTGTTCCTGGTAAGCTTCGATTTCGCTGCCGCGGAGATAGGCAATGGCGATTTTAGAACGTGGAACGTGGAATGTAGAACGCAGGTTCCTGGATAATTTTCTTATAACCTCAAGCCTCCTGGTCGGACGCCCAGCAGCGGTCAGAATTCCGAAGCCGCCGGTTTCCGCGCCAAAGAGCGGCGGCCGCCAATTGTGGTAAAGCAGGGCACGGGCGCCGTATTTAAAGGCCAGCTCAGTCCATTCTTTTATCTCCGGGCCCTCAACATAGCCGGGGAAACCCCAGCGCACATTCTGGCCCCCTTGCATCTCGGTTATGTGAAATTCAGCCCTGGTGCCGCGGGTAAAGCTACGCCACAAATCCAGCGTAAAAGCCAGCTGCCGTTCGTCCATTTTGCCGCCGCGCGGATAAACATCCAGACCATACCAATCAAGGTTTTTGGGGATTAAGCTGTGATCCGGAACTCTGGTGCATATCCCGATAAAACCATTGGTCCCTACCGGGTGTTTTTTGTCGATTTTTCTAACTATAGCAGCTAAATTTTCTATCCATGATTTAATGCTGTCGGTCTTAAACCTGAACCAGTCCAGGAATGTATGAGGAGAAACCGCTTCCCAAAAACCGGCTTTTGGAGTTCTAATATCTTCCCAGGAGGAGAGATGGTTGGTCCAGAATTTTGTCCCCCAAATCTCATTAACTTTTTTGATCGATCCGTATTTATTCTTGGCCCAGGCGACAAAGGCCAGGCGACTATGCTCGCAATGGCAAAAATCGTTCATGGTGGTGTGGTCCAGCGGCGGATAGACCGGTTCATTGTCCAGCTGCCAGGAATGGAGCGCCGGATGGTTCTTGTAACGAGACACCATCTTTTTAGCCAAGCGTTCAGCCAGCTTTCTATAGTGAACATTATCTTTGCAAATATTGGGTCTGGGGCCAAACTCCGGATAAAGTGTGCCGTCTTGAGCCACGGGTTGGGACTCTGGAAATTTTCTATGAAACCAGGGCGGGACTTGAGAGGTTGGGATGCCGAGTAAAACTTTGAGGCCATGCTTTTTACAAAGAGCCATGGCGTAATCAAACTCCGCGAAATTGAACTTGCCCGGCTCCGGCTCAAGCCAATCCCAGGCCATCTCGCCAAAACGCACGATGTTTAATCCAGCCGTCTTGATTTCCCCAAAAGTTCTGTCCCAGGTGTTCTTGGGCCATTGGTCAGGATAGTAGGTTACTCCAAATGGCAGCATAATGGATTATTATAGCAAAAAATGGGGGGCTAGCCTAGGGTCACAATCAGCCGCTTAACTTTTCTTTCGCGGATGAGCTCGGCATAAGGTCCGGTGATAAAAGGGGAATTAACGCCAACTTCTTTGTCGTCGATAATTAGCTTGTAGGCGACGGGAGAAACCCCATCATCAAAAGTGTTTTTACCTGTTTTATTTAGATACGTAACTTCAATTGTGCCGAGCAGGGTAAAACTTAATTTCCCTTTATTAAAAAGCCAGGCGGGCAGGCTGGGCGCCAGTTTGAAACAGAGCCGGTCTTGATTGTCCAGATAAAAAATCTGTTTACCGGTGGTCATTAATAGCCACATGTCTATAAATTCGGCAGTCGCGCCGGATAATCTAGCGATAAAACCGCGGCCATGGTTAGCTTTGTTGGGATGGGCGCTGCTCACCAGAAAAGATGAATTTTCCAGAATGCTGCGTTTGTAGGTCTTGGGATCTAAAAAGGGGATAAGGACATCCTTGGCGTCGGCAAAAAACTCTTTATAGAGACCGGCCTTGAGCAGCTCGAGCATGTACTTGTATTCCATATGCAGCCAGACAGATTCGTTTTCCAGCCAGCCGGGAGTAAAGACCCTGGCCCGCCCAATCTCGAGCGGAGCTTCTTTGAGCGGAGCATTTACCTTATACATTTTAAGCGCTTTGTCGTAAAGCGGACTTTTCTTAACCAGATTATATATATTTTTATCTTTCTCAATCTTTAGAGCATGGACAAAGCCCTCCAAAAAAAGCGGCAGGGGGCGTTGGGCGGCGCCGGGGATGTTGGTAAAATAGGTATAATAGTTTTTATATTTTTTGAGACACTTCTTAATGCCGTCATCGCATTTTTTGACAATGTTGTTTAGAAAATCCCTAACTTCAGGGCAATTAATCTTGGTTTCCCGCCCGCTAAGGCCCAACCTGGTTTCTTGTCGATGATTTTCTTTGGCCTGGTGGCTGGTCTCCCAGTAATCCGGACTGGAAAATACCCGGCTAAGGTTGTCGCTAAATTTTTTGACCTCAATCGGAATTTTAATATCTTTAACGCCGGTTAAATGCAGCAGGGTAAAGGTACAAAGTCGTTTTAACTCCAGGGTCTCGGATAGGGAGGAGCCGGCAAGGCCCGGTAGGCCGTTTAGCGCGTCGTACCAGTCCGGTTTGTCCGCTTCCATCTCAAGGCCGATACCCGCGGGATCAAAAGAAGCGGCTTTATTGGCTACTAAAGAGAGAATTTTGACTATTAAGGTCGTGTAATAGGGCTGGCCCAGGCCAAACTCCGTATGGACAATGTTGTTAGCCGCGATCCGTTTGTTAATTAGCGCGGCTTTTTCCGGATCGGCGTAGACGCTGTGGCTGGTTGTTTTGACCTTGCCTTTTCTCGGCAAGACAATGTGGTCGTTATCATAAAAGCAGAAAGATTTATTGTTAAAAAGTAAATCCGTCATTTTATCGGGATAAACATAACTGAAACTCTCCAGCGCGTCGGTATTGTAGGCGAAGTGGTCGATCCAAAAGCCCTCGCCGTGGTTGGCGCCATCGACCGCTTCCGCCTCCTCGAGAAATTCTTTGGTAAAAATTTCTTTTGATGTTTTACATTCCAGATTGTGTAATAAAGTACCAAGATAGTTAGGCTGGGTTAGCATAGCGGCGGCAGTCGCCCCTCGCTTAAGATGTTTTTGGGCTAATTGCCTGGCCCGTTCTTCCGATTTAATAAAATATTTAATGCCCAGCACAACCAGGGGGTTAAAACCGTCCAGTTGGATCAGGTTAAAGAAATGGATAATATTTTCTTCTCCGATTTCCGGGTTAAAAAAGATATCGTTACGGCGATTCTGGTTTATATCGCGATAATTGCCGTTGCCCTGGGAAAACGGGGTGGGCATAAGTTGAAAATTGTTGTAATCTCTCTCCATATCGCCGTGCTTGCGAAAGAAAGAGTAAACAGTTTTGCCGCCGATTTTGACCGGCCAGCCCCCTCTTAAGACATTGTCGAGAAAAGTTTGTCTGGAATAAAGGTCAAAGCTCTTTGACGCGCTGGCAATGCCCAGGGCGGAGCAGAGGCCGTCGATCAATTCCCGGTTCTCGGCGAACTTATCTTTGAGATATTTTTCTTTAACAATTTTGTTTTTAATTTTATTAACAATTTCCCGGCTGTCGGCCTGGCCAATGATGGAGTAAACGGTTAGTTTTTCTCCGGTGGCCAGGGTAACTTTTTTGTGGGCCAGGGCCGCGGGGGTGAAACCGTCGGTTAATTGCCTGGCGGGGATGGTAAAATTTTTGGCGCCGGCAAAATTTTCCGGCTCTTTAAAACTGGCAGAGGGGCCAAAAACAATTTGTGGATCAACAATGGTCTTAACCGCTCCTTTGCTGGTAAAGGAGATAAAAAAATGCCCCTTTTCAATGGCCACACTTTCTGTCGCGTCGGAAGGCGTCAGTTTTAGGCGGTAGTAAGGGGCGTTATTCTCCAGATTTTCAACTACCGACCAGGCTTCAATTGTTTGGCAGATCTTTTTTAGCAGGTCATCGGCAAAACCGTAGGGGATAATGATCGGTAAACCGTCGATAATTTCCAACTTTTGTTTTTTTGGGGCCAGATTGGTAACCTTAACTTTTCTGGCCAGGGCGGGGAATTGTTCGTTTGGTATCGTAAAATAGGTAACTTCAATTTTTACTTTTAATTTGGGGTTCTCTTCGATCAGCGTTAAGCTGTCCGGGCTGATTCTCATCTCCTGTTTTAATTTTGTAGTCTCTTTAAACGGCTCATAATAATTGCCGTTGATTTTGAGAAATGTCCTGAAACCGGTTAGAGAGACGGCGCGATAAGCTTTGTTGGCCGGATTAAATTCGATTATGGCGCCATTTTTATCTTCGATGCCGGCCGAGGTGACGGCTTGGCCGCGGTTGGCATAAAAGACCCACATGGGGCAGCCGTAGATACCGGCGATACCGGGAAAAAAACTGGAAAAAGTCGGCGCCGAGTTGTAATTTTCGATAACAAACTCGTTGTTGTCGGATATATAATATTTTGGCTGGTTCATTATTCCACTGTTACGCTTTTAGCCAGGTTCCTGGGCTGATCCACGTGGCAGCCCCTCTTCACCGCTATATAATAAGCTAAAAGCTGCAGCGGAACAACCGCCAAAATAGGGGAGAGCGGGACCGAGGTGTGTGGAATATAAATAATTTCATCCGCGCATTCTTTTATTGTCTCATCTCCCTCGCAAGCTATGGCGATAACCAGGCCGCCGCGGGCCCTAACTTCTTCAATGTTGCCCAGTATTTTTTCGTAGCGCCTGCCGGATAGCGCTAAAATAACAACCGGCATGTTTTTGTCAATTAGGGCGATCGGTCCGTGTTTCATTTCCGCGGCCGGATATCCCTCGGCATGGACATAGGAGACTTCTTTAAGCTTTAGAGCGCCTTCCAGGGCAATAGGGAAACCTTTGCCCCGACCTAAATATAGGGCGTTATTGGCCTTGTAAATTTTTTGGGCGATTTTTTTGATCTCTTCCTCGCGATAAAGTGTTTGTTCGAGTTTCCCGGGTATTTCTATCAGGTCGTTGATCAGTTTGGTGGCTTCGCTGTTGCTGATAGTCCCTTTGCGTTTACCAAAAATGATGGCAAGAAGGTAAATTACGGTCAGCTGGGTGGTAAAAGCCTTGGTTGAGGCAACGCCTATTTCCGGACCGGCGTTGGTGTAAACTACGCCATGAGATTCGCGAGCAATAGACGAGCCCACCACGTTACAAATTGAGATTACTTTGGCGTGTTGCGCTTTGGCTTCCCACACCGCGCCCAGAGTATCGGCAGTTTCCCCGGACTGGGTGATGGCAATGACCAAAGTATTTTCGTCGATAACCGGATGCCGGTATCTAAATTCCGCGGCATACTCAACTTCGGTGGGAATTTTGGCAAACTGTTCAAAAAGATATTCGCCGACCAGCCCGGCATGCCAGGAGGTGCCGCAGGCGGTAAAGACCACGCGATTAACTTTATTTATTTCTTCGTCCGTCAGGTTAAGTTCGTCAAAATGGACTTTGTGGTCTTCGGCTCTGACGCGTCCTTCGATAGTTTTGCGGACAGCGTTGGGCTGCTCATGGATCTCTTTGAGCATAAAGTGGGCGTAGCCCCCTTTTTCCGCTGATTCCGGATCCCAGGAGATAAGCTCGATCTCTTTTTCTATCTTGTTAACATCCAGGTCAAAAGCGGTAAACTGGTCGATGGTTAACTCCCCCACTTCTTCGTTATCCAGTTGAATGATTTTATCCGTATACTTAAGCATGGCCGGTATATCGGATGAAATAAAACATTCGTCGTTGCCAAAACCGATGATTAACGGGCTGCCGTGGCGCGCCACAATTATTTTATCTGGCTCATGTTCGGAAATTACGGCCAAAGCGTAAGAGCCGCGAACCAAACACAAAGCTTGGGCGACCGCTTTTAGGAGATTATCCTTATAGCATTCTTCGATCAGGTGGGCAAGAACCTCGGTGTCCGTGGCCGAAGAGAACTTATGGCCTTTGTCGGCTAATTCGCGGCGCAATTCCAGGTAATTTTCGATAATCCCGTTATGAACCACCACAATTTTGCCCTGGCAGTCTTCGTGGGGATGGGAGTTTTCGGACGACGGTTTGCCGTGGGTAGCCCAGCGGGTATGGCCGACGCCGATTTGGCCGCCAATGGGTTTTTGTTTAAGTAAGTTTTCCAGGTTGGCAATTTTGCCCACGCATTTTGAAACAAAAAGTTTATTATTTTCCAGAGTGGCGACTCCGGATGAATCATAACCGCGGTACTCAAGCTTTCTAAGCCCCTCAATGATAAAAGGGACCGCTTCTTTCTTACCGATATAACCAAAGATGCCGCACATTATTGCTTAAGCACCGCCTCGACCTCTTTTTTGGCCAGTTTTAATTGTTCCCTGATGCTCTCTGGCTGATAATCCGCGCCGGAGGTGACATAATCCCACATAATGCCGAACCTGCGGGTCAGGATCGGTTCCAGTAATCCCCAGGAGGGGATGGGTGGATAAGTTCGGCCATAGGTAACCGCGTTTTTAAAGATATTCCGTTTCGGATCTTTGGTAAAAAATGGATCATCAAAGGCATCCAGCCTGGCCGGCAGAAACCCTGAGATCTTGGCGTAATCAATCTGAGGCTGTTTGGAAGTTAAATATTTTAGTACTTCAAACGCCCCGGATTTGTTTTGGGCGTTTTTAAAGATAGCCAGGTTGGACCCGCCGACAAAAGTAAATTGGCCTTTGGGCCCTCTGGGATAACCGGTGACGACAAAGTTGCGCGAGGTTAGAGAACCTTCAGCCCCCCCTTCTGAAGCCGGTCGGGTTAAGGTTTTAACTTCATAAGGTCCGTCAAAGTACATGGCGCAGGCGCCGTCATTAAAATTACCGCTAACCTGCGCGGTATTTAATTCTAAATATTCAATGGGCACATAACCCTCTCTGGCCAGACTGATATAAAAGGAAAGACCATTGAAAACCTCCTCGCTGTCAAGCAGGCAGGTTTTGCGGTCCTGACCGAGAAAATCTCCGCCGGCCATCCAGATCCAGGGGGCCAGGGAATGGATAACGTTCCAGTCGTTTTTACCGGAAATGCCGAGCGGGGCAATGGGTCGATCTTCAATAACTACGTCAGCGTCATAGATTCTTTTTAAGGCACCTTTGAAAGAATCCCAGGAGCCAAGTTGCTCGGGGGAGACTCCGGCCTTCTTTAGCACATCTTTACGAAAAAACAGCGCGCGAGCGTCGACAATCCAGGGAATAGCCGTAGTCTGGCCGGTATTTTCAATCCCGGTTGTTGTCCAGGCTACAGGAACAAAAGTTTTTTCTCCTCCCAGGGCCGCGATAGCTTCGGGGGAGAGGGTTTCCAGGGCGCCCATGCCGGTGATAGCAGAGACCCAGGTAGAGCCAAGCTGTACAATGTCCGGCACGTCGCCGGAGGTAGCCGCGGTAGTGATCTTTGACCAAGCCGCGCCCCAGTCCACAGAGGTTAATATGACCTTAATACCGGTCTCTTTTTCGAAAGGCTTGAGCAGGTTTTCGAGGTCGGTGATAGGCTCCAAAGAATTGGGCATAACCCACATTTCCACGACCTTGGGGTTGGCTTCTTTGGACGGGGCACAACCGATAGCCAATGACACAATTAACAATGAAACAATTAACAGTAAAGGAACAGCCATTCTATTAAACAAATATTTCACGACAACAACCCCTTTCTGATTTTAATAATTGGATGAAGAAGTATTATAGCAGATTTTAGAGGAGAAATCAATTGCCGCGCGGCCCGGACTAGGCGATGAAAGAAAGGAAGTTTTCGCGGTTGACGCAGAGAAAGTCTGTTTTGGGGTAGGCGTTAAGCAGCTCTTTTGGCGCGCTGGCCCGGCTTTGCCCCCATTTGAATTCATAAGCAAAAAGCTGCCCTTGCCGTTCCTCAATATAATCAACTTCTTTCTGGTCGTAAGTCCGCCAGAAATAACGATTGGCAAGCAATTGCTCATACTGGCATTTTTTCAGCCGTTCCATGATAAGGAAGTTCTCCCACAGGGAGCCGACATCGCTCCTGATTGCCAGGGGATTATAGTTCTGGATTAGACTGTTCCTTATCCCCAGGTCGTAAAAATAGATTTTTATTGACTTGGATATTTCTTTGCGCAGGTTGCGGCTGAATGCCCTTAAAGTGAAAATGACAAAGGCTTTCTCCAGCAAGTCAAGATATTTTTGGACTGTCGGGCGGCTGATGCCGAGATGCCGCGCTAATTCCTGTCCGGAAACTTCGTTGCCGAGCTGAAGGGCGAGAAGTTGCAGGAGATTAACAATTACTTTGGATTTTTTTATATTTTCAAAATTCAAAATATCTTTATAAAGATAATCAGAAGCAATTTCATTTAAGCGCTGTTTTGCCGGGTTTTCCGGTAAAAGGAAAACTTCCGGATACGAGCCAAGGATAAGCAGACGATCCAGCCCGGCTTCGGCTCCAAGGCGACCGCTGTCAGCGCTGATTTCCTGAAACGATAGGGGGAAAAGCGTGTAGCGATTAACGCGCCCGGTCAAAGGTTCGGTTGTGCTATTTGCCAGATCAAAAGAAGAAGAGCCTGTGGCAATAACTTGGATATCAGGATATGTATCAACTAAAACTTTTAGGACGCGGCCAACATCAGCCACTTTTTGGGCCTCATCTAAAACAATCAGTTTATTGTCGCCAAAATAGCTTTTGAGCGCCGATGGCTCCGGCCTGGATATGGCCTGATTGACAGAGAGAATTTCACAGTTTAAATATAAGCTGTTTCCGGAATAGTTTTCCAATATCTGCTTAACCAGGGTGGTTTTGCCGACTTGCCTGGAACCATAAATTATTATAACTTTTCCTTGGAATAAGCTTTCTTCAACCTGTTTTTGAATGTAACGCTTTATTGTTTTCATAATTAAGATGAAATATGTAAGTGCAATTACATAATTTACACTGTATTAGTTAATTTGTCAAGGGGGGAGAGATCAAACTGCGGTGGAATTATTCTTCTTGAGGAGAGGTGCCGCCGAAATCCACCGCCAAACCTTCAATTTCTCTGTTTTTGAGGGCGATAAAGGGCCCGTGAAGGCTGACGAATCGCTTGCCCAAGCCCAAGCAAAGCGCTAATTTTAGACCAGGTGAAGCTCTTTTTTTATTTTTTCGGCGAGGAAAATCTTCATTGCCCTGGCGGAAATAATCCTTATTTTATGCCGCCCCGCGGTAAAAAGCACTATATGTGTAATATGCTAAACTTGGCTGTGGTTGTCAAGTGGTCTAATCGTCTTTGCCTCTTTTGAACGGATGGGGGGGTAATTACGCTGGCGGGGGTTTCTGTTTTCCTATTGACAACTTCTATTCTGCGTCGTAAAATAGAAGTATGATTAAGAGAACCCTAAAACTCCCTGATAACAAGAGTTTTTTTCTTTTCGGGCCCAGGCAGACCGGGAAAAGCACTTTACTCAAATCGCTTTTTTTGAATGAGGCGACCTACTATTACGACCTGCTAAAAACAGAGGAATTTGTAAGATTGTCCGCCCATCCCGAGCTTTTTCGCGAAGAGGTTATCAGCCGCGGCCAGAAAATTAAAACGGGCCAGGGCGAACCTTCTGGCCGGCCGGGCGTTGACCTATCGGCTGCATCCTCTGACCGCCGGCGAATTAGCGGGCCAGTTTTCCCTGCTCAAGGCCTTGCAGATTGGTTCTCTGCCCAGCGTTTACCTGGAAGAATCCGCCGCCGGCGCGCAAGCCCGTCTCCGTTCCTATGTGGAAACCTATCTTAAAGAAGGAATTGAGGTTGAGGCGCAGCTGCGCAATATCGGCAGTTTTCTAAACTTTTTGACTATCGCCGCCGGCGAAAACGGCAATATTATCAATTTTTCCAATATCGCGCGGGAGACCGGGACCTCTTATCAAACCGTAAAATCGTACTTTCAGATCCTGGAAGATACTTTAATCGGACAGTTTATTTTCCCTTTTCAAAAATCTCTGCGCAAGCGGCTGTCCCAGCACCCGAAATTTATTTTTTTCGACACCGGGGTAGTCCGCGCTTTAACGAAAAAATTAACCGTCCCGCTGGAGCCGAAAACGACGGAATTCGGCCGCTCTTTTGAGCATTTTGTCCTGCTGGAGATTATGCGGCAAGCTGATTACCAGGATCTTGATTATACTTTCTCTTTTTATCGGACCGAGAGCGGGGCGGAAGTCGACCTGATTGTTGAAACGCCAGCCGGGGGGATCATTGCCCTGGAAATCAAGGCGACGGTGGTTATCGATGCTTCACACCTGCGGGGGCTTACCTCTTTTGCCGCGGGAGTTCCCCAGGCCAGGCTCGGCTGTGTTTCGCTCGCGCCCCACCGCCGCCAGCTTGGCGCGGTAACTATTTTACCCTGGCAGGAAGTGTTTGACTGGCTGAAAAGTTGAGGCCTTACCTGCTTTTGAATGGATGGTGGGCTAGGTCGAGTCGCGGCGGAATTTTTTAGTTTTTGACAATGGCATAAGCTGAAAAGCCGCGCCCTGCTTCCTCACGCGTATTTTGCTGCGACCAATTTTGATCCTTAGCGCATATTCGCCAGAATCATCCAGGACAGGGCGCTTAAATACATGCGGATCATGGGACTGGAGCCGTATCCTCCTGGCGCGCGGAATAAAGATCTCCATGGACTCCAAAAGTATTATGGATGCTGCATTGCGGAAGTCAGGAAGTATTTTTTGAGCGGCTTGTTTTTTTGTGCTATACTGGCAAAAAGTTAAACATTCAATTTCTCTGTTTTTTAGGGTGATAAAGGGCCAGTAAAACTAAAGCCCGAGTTTTTCGGGCAGTTCAAACCAGGGGATTGCCAATATGTGTCTTAGCTTTTGGGGGCGGGGCGTCTGGCAGATAAGATATGCCTCTGCGCCAGAATGCTTCCGGCAGA
The DNA here is from genome assembly GCA_001771365.1 of candidate division WOR-1 bacterium RIFCSPLOWO2_02_FULL_46_20. Lineage (GTDB taxonomy): Bacteria > Margulisbacteria > WOR-1 > O2-12-FULL-45-9 > O2-12-FULL-45-9 > O2-12-FULL-45-9-A. The sequence goes on from METP01000003.1 coordinate 34,621, forward strand.
ATGTTTCCAGGCCGGATAGGTCTTGAGTTGAAGGTTTGGCGGTGGCTTTTATTTCCAGCGCGATCAAACGACTCCCTTTTTTGATTATCAAATCAACTTCCTCACCCTGTTTGGTCCGCCAGTAAAAAAGCTCCGTTCCGGGTTGATGTTTTAACCGCGCCATTATTTCCAGGACCACGAAGTGTTCAAACAGGAGCCCGATTTGGAGCGGCAATATCCCTTTGCCGCAGCCGATGCCGGCCGCCGCGTTGCGCACCCCGATATCAAAAAAATAATAACGGGCGGAACGCAAAACGGCATCGCGCGATGAACCATAGGCATCCAGGCGATGGATTATTAAAGTATCTTCTAATATCTGGAAATACTCGCGGATGGTTGGATGAGTTAGGCCGACGACCCCGCCGATCTTGGAAAAATTCGGCGCGCTCCCTGATTCCAGGGCGGCGAGACGGAGAAATTTGCTGAACCTGGGGATGTTGCGGGTCAACGCCTCCATCCTGATCTCTTCATCCAGGTAGAGCGAAGTATAGTCAAACAGCGATTCCTCCCGCGTAATAAGGTCTTTTTCCGCCAAAATCCCGGGGAGGGCGCCATAGAGAAGATTGGCAGTGATATTTACAGGAAATTTGAGCAAGGCGCTTTCGTCCCAGGTAAGAGGGTATAAGTGTTCGATGTGGACGCGGCCCGGCAGCCAGTTGGTCCCAAAGTTTTTCATTTTCCTGGCCGATGAACCGGTTGCTCCCAATACCACTTTCCCTTTATCAATTAAAAACTGCAGAACATCCATGACTCGGGGGATTTTCTGGATTTCATCAATAAATAGGTAGGCCGGTTCTTTGTTTCCTTTGGCCTCGACTTCCCGCAAAATTATCTCGGGGTCAGACTCGATTCGTTCCCTTTCCGAGGGGAGTTGGAAATAATAGCGTAGTGTTCTTTCTTTGGGGAGTTCAGCAAAGATGTCTTCCAGCAAAGTAGATTTTCCCGTTTGCCGCGGCCCAAATAAAATGAAGGAGCGGCCTGCCAGGAGGAGTTTTAATAGCTTTTCTCGTTTTGACCGTTTGAAGGTAACACTTTCAATAATCATAATATATTGAATATACTACTTTCAAATAGTATTGTCAAGTGTTCGAAGATCCAAGCCTTACCTGCTTTTGAATGGATGGTGGGCTAGGTCGAGTCGCGGCGGAATTTTTTAGTTTTTGACAATGGCATAAAAGGTCCCATTGTTGGAAGAGTCTGCCAAGATAATGCCTTTATCCTTTATTCCCACACCAAAATACCCCACCGCTTGCGGTGGGGT
>METP01000004.1:0-10051 GCA_001771365.1 candidate division WOR-1 bacterium RIFCSPLOWO2_02_FULL_46_20
GCACAAACATATAAATATTTTAGCCTGGGACACCCAAATCGCAACTTTTTACTAGGGAAATTAGCTCATTTTGAGGCAAGTGCGGAAGTCAGGGGGCTTGACCGGGGGTGTCATTCCTAACTAGTTTCAGGATGCAAGTTTTCCCTTATTTAACCCGATAATAGTAGTGGGCATGACAAATATATCTTCATTAAATTCAGGACAGGTTAGAGAATCCCAGAACCAGGACAGCCTCTCAATTGGTGGAGGGAATCTGCTGTCGCAATTAGAAGACAGGGTTTCTCAAGCCCTGGGAAAAAATGAATCATTACCGGGTGGGGAAAATGGGTTGAACGCTGAAATGATAAACCCCCAGGAAGTAGTTAATTACATGTCCCAGCTGTCTCAAGAACCGATGTCGGGTGAGAACGTTAGTTTTGTAGTTTGACTTGTCCTGCGAAGCTCCGATTTGTCGGAGCGAAGTAGGACGCAAGTTTTTAGAGACTTGTTACGATAATAGTAGTAGAAGGGTTCGATTCGATTTTAGGTGAAAGGGAGGTGAAAAATATGACATCAGGTTTAGAAAGAGTTTTCGAAATGATTGATGATATCACAAATGCGTTGCCAGATAATATCGAGGTTTTTACTAACAATAATGGTGGTGGGACTGAGACAGTGACGCCTGAAGGTGGTAACCCTGGCGGGATTGATGCTGATAGGGCTGGTATCTGGACTCAAACCTCAGGAGGTAAAGATATTAATTTAGAGTCAGCTCAGGGTACATACCTAGCAGGGGCTGAAACACTGAAGACAAATTACTTAACCCAAGTTGGTACTGAACACATTTCAGCCACCAAAGCAATTAGACAAAAGATTGAGAGAGCTATAAGTCAGGTATAAGTTAGCGATAAGGGCCCTCGGAATACGGGGGCCTTTTTATCATGCCACGGATTTAGCATGACATGATAAGAAGGACAAGGAGGAAAAGATAATGGGAATCAACCAAGCTTTATTTTCGCCCGCGGGTATGGGTTCGGTTTATGGTGGGTCTTCCGGCGTGGATCTAAAAACTGAAGTCAAGTTTTTGGATTTGATGAAGGATAAAATGATTGAAGAGTACGCAGAACCCGATGGCGAGATGACCCTCTATGGCAGGACGCTTGTGGGAGAGGATAGATATGGCGCTTTAGGGGTCTTTTTGGTCGGTAAGTTTTTTCAAGACTACACAAACATAGTCGATAGCTTGATAAACAGCGTTACCCTGCAAAACAAAATTGCTAATGATCTGGGGAAACTTCTTGGGTCAGCTTAGGGAGGGACTTAATTGTTTAGTCTTGCCAGACCCAAACCACTGCCTCCGGCTAATATTGATCCACCCCCGGACTATAATTTCTTTTATCATATTGACCAGGGAGAGGATTATGGCGCATATCTCAAACTTGGTAAGGTCCTAAATAGTTTTTGGGAGATTTTCAAATTTCTGCCAAATTTTGCCCAGGAAGGATATACCCTTGGCAGGGAGGAATCAACTTCAGACGCTGGCATTGGTGAGTGGACAGAAGCGATGTTTAATGATGATGGGGATCGCGTAAGGCAAGGTTTCAGCTACAGAGAGAGAATAGATGGTGACTATTCCCGGCGCTACGGTGATTGGCATAGTTCCACTTATGGTTTAGAAGATGCTTGGGGGTATGGCAAAGCGAAGGAATTTAAGAATTTTGATAATAAGCCAGGTGTAACCTCAAGAGTGCATATTACGGATGAAGATTTAGAAGAGTATTTAGACGGAGAAGATCTGGTTGATCCGGTCGAGTATGCGGCTCTGCTCTTCGCCGCGAACCAGGATGACATTCCGGAAAACGATATCTCGCTTGCGCGGATAACCAATTATCATGAAGTGGAAGCCTTTTTAGCTCAACCTGTCTTTTCTGGTCTAAATTTCTTTCAAATCATGACCAAAGGGGGAGATTACTCTACCTTATCGTCTTTTGATAGTGGTGGTGATGGCAGGATAGACAACCGAGATACAGTTTTACCCGGCAACGGTTTTTTATATGAAGGCAAAGAAGATTATGGTGGAATTGACGGCAAGGGCGCCTTCTTAATGATGGAAGCAATCCTTTCGGCCAGACGCGATGTAAATTGGGCGACTTCGTTATTTCTGGGATCTCCGTCTGACATTAAAGAGAATAACAACCAACCGATGATCGATCAGCAAGATTGGTTTTTAAATGAATATTTGCGGGGCGCGGACGTGCACAATCTTTCTTTGCTCTCCCTTATCCCTGCGCTGCAGCACTCCTGGCACACTGCCAACCTTTTGCTGACGGGTGGAGCTGTGCAGGGTGACGGCACACTGTTCAAAGGTTTTAGATATGATGCCAGAACCTCGGCGGCTTCAAATAAATTTATTAATTGGCTGCGCGCAAATGTTGCAGAATATATCGCTAACCTCTCTGACGGGCCCGACAAAGAGAGCGCAATTAAATTGAAGGAAGAAGCTTTTTTTGAAATTCCCGATTTGCCTTATGGGCTTGACGGTTCTAATGGTGAAGGCATTGGCTGGGATTACTTTTCAAAAACGGGAAGCAGTCCGGGTGGTTGGGTCGCGGAGGGGATAAACCCACTGGCCGTTTATGATGCAGATTATAGGAATAGGCAGAATATTCTCAGCCATTCTAATTACGCGATTTCTCAGATACTTGGATTTGATACGCCAATACTGATGGGAGAGCAACCGGTAATGTACGAGGGCAGGGCTTATTGGCTTCAAGATACAAATTGGGTTTTTCATGCTGTCGGCAGTATTGAGAAGTATCAAAATCAGGCTAAGCTGCGCACTCTGCAAACCCTTTGGCTTAATATGCAAAACATGCAGAACTATAAAAATGACTATAGAAAATGGAAGAAAGAGGTTGTGGAAAAATCTGACGCTGAATACAACGAGAAACTTGATGAACTTCTTGCCGAAAAACGCAAAGGAATGGCGAAGTCGGAGAATGCTAAGTCCGCTCAAAAGGCTAAAAAAGTGAGACAAAAAATGGCAAATTATTCTAATAATAAAGCCAAAAAAATTGATCAACAAACCAATAGGCTAAGCCAAAATAAGGCGGCTGCTAGAAAATCCAATAAGGATAAATAAAGGTAAACCACGCAAGTTTTCCCCTGGTTAATACGATAAATACTATAGAGGCAGGGTGTATAATGTCATTCCAATTAAGCGCGGATATGCCACATGATAGGCTGTTTATTGCGGCTCGGTCTAAGCCCAGGGCAGAAGAAGAACAACAGCAGCAGCAACAGCAACAGGCAATTGTGCCTGATGCTTCGCAGGCTACCGGCCTTGAATGGGTTAGTCCCCAAACACAAAAAGCAGCTGGAACTGAAATAGGTAATAACGATTTTCATATTGATTCTAGTTTAGGAGATGGAGACATCGCAGTTATAAGCTCAAATGTTCCTACTCAGATCACCCCCTCAAGCGTTCAGTCGGACAACCCTGTCGTCGCCAGAATGCTCAAGTCTTTTCGCACTGCCTATCGCAACTCAAAATCTCACAACTTACTTTTTGGACAATTCTTTGCCAATGTTGAGGTGGCCGCTTTAGGGCTGGGACTTTCCTTGCTGGGTATTGGGCCGGCACAAATTGCCCGGATTCAAAGTGAAGTGAGGGAAGAAGCGCTTGCCGAGATTGATAACAAATTGAAGCAAGACTGGGCCTATTCTAAGGCCTTGTTTGAGATAGTAGGATAAGTCATGGCAAAATATTCAAGAAAAAAGAATGGACAACATAAGGTCATAGAGGAAATTCGCAAACAACTTGTGCTGCAGGCGGAGCGTTGGGGTAAAAAAGAATATTACACTCCTCAGAAGCTTGAAGAAATGGTCCTGGAACAGTGTCAAGCAATTAAAGGAGACTTCTTAACCGAAAAGGCTAATCTGGAATATGAGATGCAGAACATCGAGAGCGATAAAAAAGAATGTTTAATTAAGCTGGAAAAACTAACAGGCTACCTTAAAAAGGCCGATCGGACTACGCTGATCCATAAAAAAGCCGTCTCTCGCTTTATCGAAAAACTGGTCGGGGATCGCCAGAAGACGCAGTGGGCTTTAGGCAAGAGGCTTGGACAACAAAAGGTTTCTGTGCTGATTGGAGAGGATTAAAATGAAATTATCTGCCTGCATGATAGTTAAAAACGAAGAAGAGATGCTGAGGAGGACTCTCCCCGATCTGGCCAAGAGTGTGGACGAGGTCATTTTAGTGGATACCGGTTCCGGCGACGGGACAGTTGAGTTTGCCAAGTCCTGCGGGGCCAGGGTTTTTCACTTCGCGTGGGTTGATGATTTTTCCGCCGCGCGCAATGAATCCCTGAAATACGCGACAGGTGATTGGATCATCTGGATTGATGCGGACGAGTGTCTAAAACCGGAAAGTGCTGCCGATGTCAAAAAGTTGTTACAAAACACATCTGAAGATAGCTGCTCCATACCTGTCTACGAATGCCCCCTGGGGACTTTTGAACCAGCCTCTTTTTATTATCGGGTCAAAATATTTAGAAATGGAAAGGGAGTATATTTTAAGCGGCCGTTTAATGAACAAATTTGTGGCCAGGATGGAAAGGTGTTAGGGGGGAAATTAATCAAAGATGCCCCGCTTTACCATTGGGGAAATTTTAAACAGGGTGCCGACAAGGAAAAGAAGAAAGAAAGAAATATCGCTATGTTGAAGAAGCTCCTGGAAAAGTTCCCCAACGACGTAAACTATCATTTTCATCTGGGGAATGACCTTAAAGAGATTGCTGCCCATGAAGAAGCCATTAAAGAATATGACTGTGTAATTCGATTAAATACCGACGCGAGGCTGCTTCCCTTCGCTCATTCTTTTAAAGCTGTCTCATATCTATTATTGAAACAAGGGAAGAGGGCTTACCAGGCTGCGGTAGAGGCTTTGAAGTTAGATAAAAATAATTGCTGGGCTTTAAATGTGTTAGGTTCACTCTTGCTTTCCAACAATCATTTGGCTGAGGCAATTGATGTATTAAAACAGTCCGCGTCTGTAGAGCCACCCGCGACGGATGAGTGGACCTTTTTTAGTTCCCAGCAGAGGGATTACGTGGCAAACTTTTTATTGGGAGATGCGTATCTGAAAAAGGGAGAGAAACAAGAAGCGCAAAAGGCTCTCCAGGCCGCGCGTAATTATGAAGCTACCCCTGAAGTAATGGAGAAATTGAAATGGGTATAAATTCAATTGTAGACCAGGCTGCCAGTCAGCAAATGTCGGTGGCGCTCTCTCAGGGGGCTGCGAACGATCTTCAAAATATTGTTGAGAAGACGCTGGATAAGAAGCTCGCTGGCAGGTCTCAGGTGCAGAGGGTATTGGAAGCTAAAAACGACAAAGAGGTGGCCAAAGGGGTTCTCTTGGACCTGGTAAATAAGATGGGGACGACAGGGATCAAACTTAACCCGGAAAACTTCACATTAAAAATCCAAAACAACGCCAAAAATGCATATGATCTATTTTTGAATGGAGAAGAAGACTTCTCTGATTCGGTTGATATTAGGAATCTGGGTTTTGCTGTATCTGGAGTAAAGGACGCAATGAATAAGCGGGGGAGCGGGAGTGGCAGAGGCATGGATGAATTGATAGATACCGGGAAAATAAAGGCGGCAATTGAAGAATACTCAGTGGTTTTAGTCCAGTTTTTAGTCGCGGGTGGATCAGAGTTAAAAAAGAAATTGGAGCAGCTTGAGGCTAGCCTGCGCTCTGATGGGCTTTCCGAAAGCGATCTTCATTCTTTAAGGCAAAATATTAAGACCTCGGTCCGCGGCGCCCTTGCGGCACAATTGAAGGAGGGCTTGCTGAAGCGACTAACCAGTAATCCGAAATCTTTTGATTGGAACATGGCTTCTAAGGAAATAACTGACTTGTGCAAATCAATCGAGGGTGATAAAAAATTGGGTGGATTTGACTTTGGCGGGCATAAGGGGAATCTCCAGGGAGTTATGGACTCGGAAAATAGAAAGGCCAGAGCCGAGTTGAAAAGTTTTGTGGGAGAAGAATTGGAGAAAAGCCTGGTTGCCAGGCACCTTGGCAGCGAAAAGGCAAGCGATGAGATAGATCAATTAATCAAGTTGGGAAAAAAACTCGACTTTAATTTTGAGGGGTTTGTTAACAACTTTCAAAACAAACGTGATGCTCTGGGTTTTCAGCAGGCCCCTTATTTTGGGCCCAATTTAAATGCTGACACTCAATCAGGGCAAAAACGCGATCATGAAGAAATGACCGGCTATGAATTTACTCAAGACGATGAAAAGGAGATTTTGATTAACCAGCTCCGAGCTCTTTATATGCAAAGGGCGTTAAGAGGTAATTGGCGAACAAAGGTTATGACCGCCTTTAAAATAAAGAAGCTTACAAATGGTTTGATCAAACTTGGCGTAAATTTCGGAGACTTTGAAAATATTGAGAAAGAGGGAACAGTCCTGGCAAGTTTTAACGCAATGGAGATGCTGCGTGAAGCCCTTTATGAAAGAGCGACCCTTTATGAGATGGCCGGCCCGGCCAAGAGGCTGCTGGAAAAAAGAATCAAGGGTGTTATGAAGAATCTACAACGTTTGGGTGTTGAGTTGACAGCGGGACAGTTTAACCAGCTCAGGGATGAGGCTAATCACAAAATGTTTGATACTACCATAGAAGAATTGGCTCGGGTTAGAATTATCCAAAAGACCACCTCCTTACCAGGTTTGCAAAAAAAGGAAAGATTATTGGTCAAGCTCTTAGAGAGGCTAAAGGAAGAATCTGGAATTCAAAAAGAGATTCTCAATACATCTGCAATCAAGGAGGGGGCGTAATGAGCGTAATTAGTGGATTGGGAGAAAGACCCGTTAAAACAATAAACCCGGCGACCGGCAGGAGAGCCGAGGCGGGTGAGCCAGAAAATTCCGGGAGAGAAGAAGTCCTTACATCAAGCGGCGAAAGGGAAGCCGGGGTTGGTCAGATAGACTTGGTTTTGCGGGCGGCAAACCCTTTTACAGTTAAGTTGCTTCTAAAAACCTTAGAAAACATGGAAGCTATTTGCAGGGAAATCTGGGAATCATTTGAAACGCCTGAGGAAGTTCAGGAAGAAGAACAAAGAATTGCAGAAAGAAAAGATGAGGCAAAAAGAGAGCTTAGAAGGATCGAGGACAAGATCGGTCAGGTAAAAAATCTGCTGGCGGGGATTGCTTTTCTGGATCCTTTGCAGGCGGCGCAGAGATTAGCGGGGGTGATGGAGATTTTAGGACAAATCAGCAATGCCATCGCAAATGTTGCCACTATCGAAATCCCTGCAGAGCTGCGAGCTGATTTAACCCAGGTTTTAGATGAATTCAGGGATATCCGGGAATCTATGCCAGCTTAGCGCAAACCTCTGCCTAGTTTAATCCACACATTTATGTTAAAATTTCCTGATGTTTAGCGAAGAATCATTTGGCTTTAGAAAATTTAAATGCCCGCATTGTTCATCCGAATTATCAGGGTTGGTTTGTCCCAAATGCAATAAAGGTTGGATGGTTGAAGGTGGCATCGCGAAATTCGTAGAACAGCCTGCCCATTGGAATTTATTGGCTGAGGAAGAGATGAGTGGTTTGATTTCTCAAGCGGAAAAAGTCGGTTGGGCCGAAGCCATAAAAAAATCAAAATCCCAAAAAATTAGAGTTCTTTATCCCTTTACGGATTGTCCTACACGAGCCGATGCTACTTTTTATCTCCCTTTGAACGAGAAAAGTCTTATCTTGGATCTGGGATCTGGTTGGGGGAATTTTTCCTTTGCCCTTGCTCCCAGGGTTGGTCAGGTTGTGGCTGCGGATATAACTTCGCAGGCGCTTAAGTTTATCCATCTAAGGAAAACCCAGGACAAAATTGAGAATATTACTCCGGTTTTAATCGAACCGCTGGACTTTGGCCGACTCCCTTTTGCTGATAATACATTTAACGCGGTAATTATGAATGGTGTGTTAGAGTGGGTAGGTTCACATTTAAAAACAGGGGATCCTTTGAAACTGCAAGAGGGTTGTTTGAGGGCAGTTTACCAAACATTAAAAAATAATGGCAGAGTTTTGATAGGGATAGAAAATCGCTTTGGCCTCAAATATTTTTTTGGCGCTCAAGATGATCATTTAATACATTATTCTTCACAAAAAATATCTTATACAACACTTTTGCCGAGAATTATCGCAAATTGGATAACCAAGAAACGGATCAGCCTGCCTTATCGTACTTATACGCATTCTTTAAACGGGTATAAATCACTCCTCAAGCGAGCTGGATTTAAGGATATCGAAGTTTATTTTCCGGATCCGGATTATCGAGCAATTTCAGCGCAGGTTTACCCGGTCAAAGTTCAAGAAGTAAGAAAACTGTTGCGGGCGAGCATGAAAAATGAGCTCGCCTCCTTATCACGCAATATGTTTTGGCATTGGTTATTCAATAATTTTATTTTGTTAATTAAACTATTTAAGTTGGAGTATTTTTTCTGTAATTCATATCTAATTATTGGAGTGAAAAGATGATCCCAGCTGTCAAGCAATATCTTTTGGAGCATTGGGCGGATTTTGATTTGGGGGACAAGCCAGATGATTTATTATTTATTAAATTCATGGATCGTGGCATCAGGAGCGCGGAAGTAGGGTGTTTAACTTTTCTGGTCAAGCAAGTGCGCCGCTCTTTGGAGCGGCCGGTTCTAATCGTAAAAATACCGAGGTATCCGAAAAATCCGGAAGCTAATCGCTCTCTGGAGTTGGAATTTAATAATCTTTCTTTGGTCCGTTCCAGATCGGAAAAGGATAACATTATCAACAGTATCCCCAGGCCGATTTTTCTAAAAACAATTGATTCTTGCCAGGTCCTGGCCATCAGTTTTCTAGCAGGGGGTGACCTGGGAAGGTGGTTCGTCACACCCGATCCTTTTGAATCGGCTGAGATAAAATATAAAATGGCATTCGATTGGTTAATAAGCTTTCAAAAACTTATGGGAGAAAAACCGGCAGAGCTAGATGAAGGGTTTATCGATAAATACGTTAATGGGCCCATTGAAAAATATCGCCAGATTTTTTCGGCTGATGCTGGAAGACATAAACGATATTTTGAAAATATTGTAAAAAATGACAGAGACAAAACAGGTCGGAAGATTAAGCTCTACCCCCAACACGGTGATTGGCATGCTTCCAATATCCTTGCGGCTAATGGTAAGATTTCCGGTGTTATTGATTGGGAAGATTTTTCCTTGGATGCCCCGCCTTGTTACGACCTGTTTTATTTTATCCGGACCTATACCGATGCGCTTTATAATTCTTTGATCTATCGTGATGATCCGGTGCTAATCGATAATCTGGCCAATTCTACCCGCTATTTTGAAGTTGTGGAAAGAATAATTGAATACTATTGCAAGAATATTGAGATTGACATTGAACTAGTTAATGTTTTTCTCCCCCTTTATATTATAGGGTCGTTAAATGCGGCCGGGGATCCTAGAAAGGTAGCTTTACCCGCCTGTGAGAGGGGTGAGCTCTTATTGAGTATGGAGATTGAGAATATCCGTAATCTAGTTACTGCCTTAAGTGTTTTTGCCTATTTAGATTTGGGTAAAAGAGCATATGCCGCAAACAATCTAGAGTTGGTCGGTATTTGCAAGGAGAGGATGAATGCTATTTTTAAGCGTTTCATCAGAAAATAATCGATATGTTTGCAAGTTTGCTAATATATATAATCATTATTATTTTCCTGACTTCCGCAATGGGACACCCTAAACTGGAATGAGAATTTATTCGCGGGTAATCCTATAAAGAATATGCTGATCGGTGTCCATTTTTAGGGTAATTCTTTTGATTTTGCTGGAACCGGGCACTTTGTATTCCAATTCATACACATTATGCGTGAGTTTAGCGGCGCGTTTCGGGCTAAAGCCTGCGTTATGCTTCTCAAGAAGCCGCTAATGATAAACAGGTCGGATCCGAAGATCGGTCTTTGAAATGCGGAAAGCTTTTTCGATCTGCCACAGGTGGCGATAATTTTCTACAATACTCTTTGCCGATA
>METP01000004.1:10112-10225 GCA_001771365.1 candidate division WOR-1 bacterium RIFCSPLOWO2_02_FULL_46_20
ACAGGCAGGAATTGGGAGAGGGCTGTAATCTTTTCCGAAGAGCTGAATACTTACCCACACTTGACCGTGTCAAGCCATCTAAAAACCTAACTTTCGGGTGATTCGTTGAGACA
>METP01000005.1 GCA_001771365.1 candidate division WOR-1 bacterium RIFCSPLOWO2_02_FULL_46_20
GCGACCGCCATTTGCGGTAGAGGGAGATGTATGACATTGAAGGTTTATTTTAGCATTTTTGGGGAGGATTGGGAATATCACAACCCCCGCCTCGCGTGTGAAGTTTCTATTTTGGGTTGACAGGAGTCTGTCCAACGCAAGTTAGAAGCGTTCCTGCGCAATCATCGTGTCAATGCGAGGTCTTCCCAATCATGCGCTCCCCTCAACGATATACCATCCCCCACTTATACTCATCATCCGCAGCGACATAAAGGGGTTGAAATAATTTATAAACTTCAAGTCCATCTTCACCAGTTGACCCGAAACTAATTTCCCTCACGCGCCTGCCCAAATTTTTCACCAGATTATCTGGAATGGTATTCCCCGCGAAATAAAGAAGGAGTGTATCTTCATCTGCAGCATTTAGAGCAATATGTTGTAATCCGCTCCCAAACTTATGAAATTCCCCACCCCGATCAATAACAATAACTGCCTGCGCACCATAGAGAAGGATAAGTTTCCTTAAGTCTTGAGGAGTAAACCTGCTATTTACATCAGCTATATATATAAATAAGGCGTCGGGGTAAGAAGAAAATAATTCTTTTATATCCTGCTCGGGTAGTCTCGCTTCAAAATTTAAATCAGCAATGATGGCATGATTAAAGGTTTTGCTCCCTCTGCCAATCACATCATTTGTATTCAACAAAATATTTTCCGCGCTTGTTTTCGGTTTTGGAACTATTCCTGCTTTGGGCTTTACTGGCCTGACCTGAAGCAGATAAGGCCGGCTGTCTTCTCCCAATGCCCATTCAACATCCACCGGATGGCCGATCCTTTTTTGGATACTTAATCCAAGCTTTGCTAAATCTCTTTCGATAAAAGATTGAGGGTCACGACCAGAATAGGGTGGAAGTGCATCAGCGGAGGCCATGCCCCCCTCGCTTTTGTCTACATAATAAATTTGAGGAAGCACGCCTTCTTTCCCTATCAGTCCTAAATCATGGTTGAAAGTATGTGTTATTCCCAGCCCGGCGATACTCACAGCGGTTAATCCAAAACCTCTAACCGTAACAACCCTAGTTTTATTTGGAGAAGCAGTGTTGACGATACCGGCAAGTGCCGGGAAAAATGATGAAGGGGGGTATGTCCAATCGTTCCCGACCAATTCCTGGATGATTACAGAAAGGGGAGGAATTTTAAGGTTCCCTCTTCTTTGATAATAAGCAGCCGCCACATCCGAATAAGTTGAATTATAAACCTCTAAGAGGTTCCGGCCGAAAGAAGCAGAATCGTCCCCTGGTTTGGCATTAAATCGGGTGGAAAAAACACCGGCGGCAGTTTGACCGATCTGGTCCTCAATGGGGGCTGAGGATCGAAACGCTAAGAATTGAGAAAAGCCCAATTTTTGTAATAATTTAATAATATCACTAACCGATTGAGGGGCCAAATCTCCGAGCAGAGCAGGATTCTCAACCGGTTGGGGGTGAATGCGGAAAAAGTCCTCGCACACGATCAGGGTGCGTGGAACCATAAATCCAAGTTCTTCGCTTGTTCTATCCAGGAAAATCGCTCCCTCCCCTTTGCCGCCAACCCCCCCATTTCCCAGCAGATAAACCCGCCCCGATTCACTTTGCCAAAGATCGGACCACTCAAGTTGCCTAAATGTGCCAAGTTGACCATAGATTTCCGAAGAAAGATTACGTGTTTCCGTTCCGTAGCTACCCACCCGGGGGATTTTTCGAGCTTTTACTGATGATATTATCGCTGTGGTCCCATCAGGCGGAGTAAGCGTTGACGACCTCACAGGGACCCTGACCTCGTGCCTGAACCACCTCCACAGAAAAGTCTGTATCTCATGAGCATATTCTGGATAGTTTTTTAGAGATTTTAACTCTTTTCCCATGAATAGTTTCTTCAGAAATTTTCCTCTCTCTATTTCATCAGGCCATCTTAGTCGTGCCAGCTCATTTGCGGCTTCTACAAAATCCTTTATCAAAACCATGCGAATTTTATTAATATCCTCATTCTTTGTAATTTCTATCCGTGCTTGCCGCCTTTCGGCTTCTTTGTCCCCAGTCTGAACCCCTTCGTCAAATACCACAAGAAATCGAAATGTCTTTATGCTCAGCCCTTTATCCCCCTTTGCCAAATTGGATGGCCCCTCCCTCGACGAAGTTGGTGTTATGTATGGGAAGTGCCTTTCTTCCCTATCTAATTTTTCTGCTGCTCTTAACATCCTGCTAAGAGGGTCTTGCAGTTCTTTCTCCCCCTCCGAAGGAAACCCACTTACATCCCTCATCCATGCTAAGTGTATTTTTCCCTGCTCCAGGTAGCTATCCACCACTCTTAGCAGTTCCACCATCGCAGTCACGCAAAAATCCATTGAATCTCTATCCGCCAGATTAAGCCAGCTTATGATTTCATTTAAATATTGATTTATTCCGCTTAAATGCGGCTCTATTTTAGTAAGGCACACCGTTAGTTGCCCATCTTCTCTTTTAATCATCAATGCCGGAAGAAGCGCCCTCATGGCGCCGAGATAAAATGCAGTCTGGTCCTTTTCTTTTAAAGCCGCGGCCGTACTTTTCACAAATTGAACAATTTCTGCCGGGCTTAATTTGCCGTACTTCATAAGCTCTCCAGTCAAGATGCCGCATTCCCCCCCGCTAAGGCCTTTGAGCGCTTCTCCGATCTCCAGACCGCTTCCTCTTTTTCCCTCAATGCGCTTTCTTAGCTCTGCCCCATATTCATGAGGCGGTTCAGCTCTCTTCAGCCCTCTCGCCGCGCGCCGCAAAAAGTCGCTCATCCCTATCTGACTTCTTGAATTTAAATCTACCCCAACCATTTTTATCTCCCCCTTCAGATTTCCCTGCTAGAACATAAGCTCAGCCTCGCTATGTTAATGACTAATGTCCAATGATTAATGACAAATGAATGTATCGCCGCAAGGAGCGGCGAATTATTTATATCGGACTCGAAGAACTTTCCTAACCCCTGCCACACACCTCTAACCCCACCAAAAAATATTTCGGGAGGTTTTGGGGAAAATTTCAGTGTTTTTGAAGATTAGGGAGAAGATTCGGAAAGGCAGTTTAGAGCGAGACAATATCCCGCCAACCAAGAACAGTCCCTTGGCTTCTTTTTTGGCTTTGCTCTCCAGCATAGACCACGAAAGATTTTTTCCGTTCACACTTGGCCAAATCGCACCAGTAATTCAGATTTTTAAAATACTCCTGGGAGATTGTCCGCCCGGTTTTAATTTCTACTGGGACAAGCTCCTTCCCCTTGTCGATTAAGCAATCGACCTCCCGACCAAGCTTATCCTGCCAGAAATATAAATTTGCCTGCTCCCCCCGATTGGCCCTGTTCTTCAATAATTCACTGATAATAAAAGTTTCAAAAATCGCTCCCGCTTCAGGCCTCATCATCAGCCCTTTTTCGTCTTCAATCCCTAATAAATAACAAAGCAGACCGGTATCATAAAAAAACAACTTTGGCGTCTTGACTAGCCGCTTGTTAAAGTTTTTAAAATGCGGCGTCAGCGTAAAAACAATAAAACTGGCTTCCAGCACGGACAACCACGCCCTGGCGGTATTATGAGTGATCCCGCAATCATTCGCTAACGCGGACAAGTTCAGCAATTTACCGGAACGAAACGCGCACATTTTAAGGAACCGCTGGAAAACCGAAAGGTCTCCTACCTTAATAATCGAACGGACGTCCCGCTCCAAATAAGTTAAAACATAGTTGCCCAGCCAATCGGTCGGGCGGATTCCCTTATCGTATATTCTCGGATAACCACCGGTAAACATCGTGGCCGCCAAACTTGTCGGGTTCCACGGGCTTGACAGCAACTCTCCCAGAGAAAATGGGAGTAATTTCTGGATCGAGGTCCGGCCGGCTAATGATTCCGTCACCCTCTGTAAAAAATTAAAGTTCTGGGAACCGGTCAAAACATATCTGCCGGCTGTTTGTTTTTCGTCGACTATCGCTTGAATATAAGAAAATAATTCCGGCGCCTTCTGCGCTTCATCAATAACCGCGCCGCGCGGATAGCGGGCTAGGAACCCTTCCGGATCTTCGAGGGCAAAAGCCAGTTCAGATGGTTTTTCCAGTGAAACATAGGGCTGGCGGGGAAAAGTCATTTTTGCCAAAGTTGTTTTCCCTGATTGCCGCGGCCCCACCAGGGAAATAACGGGATATTTTTTGGCCGCCTCTTTTATCTTCCTGCTTAAATGCCGTTTAATCATATGGTCCGATTATACACTCTCTGGACATTTTGTCAATTACATTTACAATTTGTCCAGCAGGGTCTACTTGTAAATCCTCGACACCCTCTTACCGATGCCGCAGATGACTTCGTAAGAGATCGTCTCTTCAAGGTTAGCAATTTCGTCGGCGGAAATCAATTGGCCGTTCTGCTCGCCGATCAAGACAACTTCATCGCCAACCTTGATTTTCGCGGTTCCGACATTAACCAGCGTCAGGTCCATGGTGATCCGGCCGACGACCGGATAGCGCTGGCCGCGGATGATCACTTGTCCCTTATTGGACAACCGCCGGTTATAGCCATCGGCATAACCGACCGGGATCGTGGCAATGGTCGTCTCCCGCGGCGTGATATAAGTGCAGCCATAAGAGAGCGGCGTCCCGGCCGGGACTTTTTTCAAGTAAGAAACCCGGCTTTTGAACGCGAGCGCCGGCAAGAGATTCGCCAGGCGGCGGGCATTCCCCTGCGGATATAATCCGTACATCATGAGGCCGACCCTAACCATATTAAGATGGGTCTGCGGATGGAATAAAACGGCCGCGGAATTGGCGGCGTGCTTGAGCGGAATGTTCGGGACTTTGGCGGCAACCTGCTGGAATTTTTCAAATTGCGGAGCGGTAAAGTTATCATGCGGGTCCTCCGCCATCGCGAAATGGGTAAAAATTCCCTCCAGCTCCAGTGCCGGCAAAGAAGCTATCTTGGTAATAAAAGCCAGGGCCTCGGACGGCGGAACTCCCACCCGCCCCATCCCGGTATCAACCTTAACGTGAACTTTAGCCGGCTTGCTCCTCTTTTGGGCCTCTTCCGAAAGCGCCCTGGCCTCGGTAAAAGAATAAACAGTCTGGCACAAATCGTATTGAACAATTTCGTCCACAACCGAGGTTGGGGACTCGGTCAAAATTAAAATTGGAGAAACAATGCCCGCTTCGCGCAGCTCCAAAGCTTCTTTAAGATTAGCCACCGCTAAATAATCGGCACCCGCCTCAACCGCGGCCCTGGCCACCGCCACCGCCCCATGGCCGTAAGCGTTGGCTTTAACCACTGCCATAAACTTAACATTATTGGCCAGCAATTTTCTGACTTCGGAGATATTATGCTTTACGGCTTCAAGATTTATTTCGGCGTATGTATTCATTTTTTAAATCTTCCACACAGGCGTCAGGGACATCTACCGACCCTAACCTAACCTCACGTCCGCTTGAAAACCCATGATAATCGGATCCGCCGGTTACCAGTAAGCCATTATCTTTCGCCAACTTCAAATAATGCTCTGTCTGACTGGCGCTATGAGTAAAATAATGCGCTTCGATTCCTACCAGGCCAGCGGCACGCAAGTCAGGAATAATTTCATCACAGTTAGAAACAGCCGGATGCCCAAAAACCGGCAAGCCGCCGGACTTGAGCACCAACGCTATCGCCTCTTCGGGAGAAAGCTTGTAATGCGGTACATAAGCCGGACCGTGAAATTCTATATATTTATCAAAGGCCTCTTTAAAACCCGCCACAAAACCACCGTCAACCAAAGCTCTGGCCACATGAGGCCGGCCGGGAGCGTCATTAGCCGCCAACTGAAAAACTTTGTCGGCCTTTAAATCAATCCCAAGCTCTTGCAGCCTGGTACACATGGCAATTATTCTATCCTTGCGGCCGTTTTGAATTTTTTTGATCACCCTAAGAAGCTCAGGGCTGTTTATACCAATAAAATAACCAAGGATGTGAACTTCAGCTTCTTTGGTTTCTGAGGTGAGTTCGATGCCGGGGATAATCTCCACCCCAAGCTCTTGCCCCTTAATTTTAGCCGGTTCAATGCCATTTACGACATCATGGTCGGTAATGGCAACGGTTGTCAAACCAACCTGTTTTGCCAAACTAATAACCTCCGCGGGGGTCTGTGTTCCGTCAGAGAAGGTGGTATGCACATGTAAATCTGCGGACATTATAAATTAGTATACAATATGTAGGTTAAATAATCAAAAACCTGGGGAGAAATCTCCAGCCCCAAAAGTGACAAAGTAAAAGCCTGAGCCGCCACATCACTCAATCCTTTTATATATCTGTCTTTCTTATAGGGGCCCAGACGCCAGCCGTTAAATTTAAATCTTTTATAAATTTGCCCAACGCGGCTTATTTCCAGATAATGAAAAAGCTCATGCGCCACCATAAACTTCAAGATATGGTCCGAAAGCTCAGCCGATTTTATTTCCCGCACAAGCTTCTCATGAAAATCGCGATAAACAACGATTTCGTTTTTTCCTTTGCGATACTCGGCTCCTTTTTTCTTGCCGCGATCTTCCCCAAAAACCCGCACCCCCAGCTTACTGGCAATCTTACGCGGATCATTTGTGTCATACTCTGCCAACACCCAACCGGCCACCTCATCACCGATTGACAACACTTCCCTGACCGTGTGCAGCTTTTGCTCTTCAGATAATCTTTGGAAAGTCTTGTCGCGAGCCAGCTCCATGTAAGCCAGAGTAATGCGGTTTCTTTCGCCAATGGCACTCCGAGCCTCATTTCGGACATTGGGCGGCTTCCGAAGATTAATCTTTGTTGTTTTTCGTTTTTTAATCATGGGAAATCCTTACAACTTTATCACTTATTTTATTTTCGTCAACTGTTATTTTGACATAGTGGTTAAATCCGCCAAAGGCTTTGGGTAGATAGAGGGGCGCGCCAGCCCCGGCGGCAATGATATAAACGACGCCCTCCCGTTCCGCCCGGGCATAGCCGTGCAAATGACCGGCAAAAACATAATCAACATTATACCTGGTAAACAATTCCATCAACGCCTTCACTGTTTGTCTTCCGGACATTACATAGTTTTCATAGATCTCCGTCGGGTCAAAAGTCGGGCGATGCATAAAAACAAAGATGTGTTCCTGCTTTGTATTGGCCAGATCCTGCTTTAACCAGGCAAACTGTTGCGCCTGAAAAGACTGATTAAAAGCGTTATTTAAAACAATAAAATGCGAGTTGGCATAATCGAAGGAATAATAATATGGGCCGAAATATTTTGTAAAATACTTATACCCGTATTTAACCATGTCGTGATTACCCGGAACATTGTAAATTTTGGGTTTTAATTTTTTAGTCAGCGCCAGATAATGCTTATATTCCCACTCCTGCCCCTGGGAGACAAAGTCGCCGGTGTTAAAGCCAAACGCTAGATTGTCTTCCTGATTGACCTTGTCAATCAACCGGAGAAAAGTTTCTTCTCCGTCACGATTGTCGCCAAAGACCACGAAGCTAAAAGGTTCAGCCGCAACCGCGCCGGCCAACAGCCCGACCAGCAGGCCGGCAGCAAGAAGTTTATTCCCCCAGGTCATCAATGGCCACTCGAAACTCTCTGGTGTTCTTTTCTATATGCTTAGCCGAAGTGCCGGTAACTACCGGGGTCAACAATATTCCTTTGGCTCCTGTATCAGCAATAATTGCCACCTCGGATGGTCTTATGGAACGTTGGGTCGGGATAATAACCGGCAGACCCGCTGACAAAATTATAGAAATATAGTTTTGCAGGTCACCAACCACCAGCTCTTTGCCTTGTCCAGACTGAGGCACAATCGCCGCGTCAAGAGCATTCAAGCCGGCCCCTTCTATCTCTACCAGGTCGTCAAGAAAAAAACGGCTGTTAAGCGATAAAACTTTGGCGATTTTTTTCAGCTTAACTATTTCACCTGAAAAATTTTCAAAGTTTATGTCGATAAAATCAAACCCCAGGCCAGCCATTGCTTCAACTTCTGTTTTTTTAAAGTGCTCCGCCCTGTTCTGGTCGATCCCGACCGGCACCTTAAGCCGACTGACAATCGCTTTCATGTTTTTCTTGTCAGCAGACAAATCACCGGCCAGCAGCAAAGCGTCAGCCCCGCCTTTGCTGGCGGCTTCAGCCAGCTCCAGATTATTCTCCGGCAGCGCCACGATTAAGGTCATTTTATTCCTGGCTAATAACTCAAGCAACTGCGACATAACTTGCCTCCTTGCACCCGCAGTATTTTTGCATATAAAGTTTCATCTCGCGAGCCATCTGTCTGCTTGTCCGATAACCGATCCTAAAGTCCCGACACAGGAATTCTACACCAGATTCCCTGCCGATTTCCTCTCCTATTTGCTTAATGAGTTTAATCTTTTGATAAGGGCTGATTAATAAGGTCGTGGAAAAATAATCATAACCTGACTCCTGGGCTTTTTGGGCTGTTTTTGTCAGACGAACGCGGTAGCAAGCGGCGCAGTCTGCCTGCTCTATTTGCACATCATTAGCCTCATAGATAACTTTTAACCCGACCACGGTCGCGTAGTGCTCCATAGTCAGCAATCTTCGTTCGTATTCTGCTTGGGGGCGGATATTCGGATTATAAAACAACCCTTTTATCTCGAACTCGTTTTCCCTAAGATGTTGGTAAACATAAGTCGTGCACGGCCCACAGCAAGTATGCAGCAGTATCCTACGCAAGCTTGAGGTCCTTGAGCACTTTCTTGATCTGCTCCTTTTCGCTGGCGGACGGCTCAACCAGCGGAAGGCGCGGACGGCCAACCGGCCGGCCAATCAATTCCAGCGCGTATTTTACCGGCGCCGGATTGGCGGTGATGAATAAAACTTTAAACAGCGGTAGAAGTTTTAGGTGGATCGCGGCCGCTTTTTTTACGTCACCCGCGTGATAAGCGGCAACCATAGCGGCGATATCTTTACCCGCGATATGCGAGGCGACCGAAATTATCCCCACCGCCCCGACCGACATCATGGGGAGGGTCAGTGAATCATCTCCGCTCCAGATCGTGAATTCCGGCCGGCATAATTGCCGGGTGGCGGAAGTCTGGTCGATGTTTCCCGCCGCGTCTTTCAAACCGATGACATTTTTGCAGTCAGCGGCAATCATCCTGGTTGTCTCCGGGGTCATGTTGATCCCGGTCCGGCCCGGGATGTTGTAGATGATGATCGGCAAAGAGCTGTTGGCGGCCACTTTTTTATAATGCTGGTAGAGCCCTTCCGGGGAAGGTTTATTATAGTAAGGGACGACGATCATTAGTCCGTCAACCCCGATCTTCTCCGCTTCCTGGGAAGATTTGATCGTTGTGGCAGTTGAATTTGAGCCGGTCCCGGCAATTATTTTACAACGCCCGCCAACCGCTTTTTTGACAACGCGATAGAGCTCGTACTCTTCTTCATGCGTCAGGGTTGGCGATTCGCCGGTTGTGCCATGGACAACTAAAGCCTCCGAGCCATTATTAACCAGATAATCAGTTATTTCTTCTGTCCTTTGCCAGTCGATCGTCAGGTCTTCCTTAAACGGCGTCACCATCGCCGTCATCACTTTACCAAGATTTATCATTACCGCACCTCCGCTTTCCAGAATTTTAGCATAAAAAGAAAATTGAAAATAGCTGCAATTTCAGCCGGAACCTAACGAAGAAATATGGCATGGGAAGAATACCCCCTACCCCAATATTCCGTCCGACGGGAATAAGGAATTTTCCCGCTGAAAGAACTTTGCGTTTAATCCGACTTCAAGGAATGGGTTCCCTCAACTGCGAATCTGAAGTCCGCGGATTGCTGGCAGAAAATCCAGGGAGACATTTAATCGGCGTTTCTCCGGACAGCAGAATAACAAAAGCTTTTGAAAATTGGCAGGCGGATAAGACCCGATTGGCGGTCGTTCCTGTTCATCTCACCGATGAATCCGCAAAAACGTGGACATCTGTTTTGGCTGTAGTAGAACTGGGAGGCCGCAGGGTAAGCGACGAGGAATATCTCCTCTGGATCATAGTTGACAAGGATCAAAAAATGATCGGAGTTTTCGAAAACAAAATCTCTTCCCTTCCATCCCAATTTATTCAAGACGAAGCAGCCTATGAACAACTGGCTGAT
>METP01000006.1 GCA_001771365.1 candidate division WOR-1 bacterium RIFCSPLOWO2_02_FULL_46_20
CAGCCAGTGACCAATACTTAAATAAATATCTTTTGGAATACGGTGAGGGGAGTTCTCCTGCCAGTTTTGAACAAATAATTGAAGGTTGGACGTCGGTGGCCGGCGGAGTTTTAGGTACCTGGGAAACCACAGGGCTTAGTGGGTCGTATATCATAAGGCTTACTGTTTATGGCAAGGTAGGAGATTCTGTGACTACGAGCGTTGTAGTGACTGTGCAGAACGCAACCGATCCAACGAAAACGGCGCAACAACAAACCGGCTTACCCCTTACTTATGCCGTGCCCAATCCTTTTGATCGCACCGTAACTGCCGAGATTCAATTTGGTTATACCTTAGCGGGCAACTTCGCCACTAGAATTTACCTTTTTGATTTGACTGGAAACTTAGCGTGGCAAAAAAGTTATAGCGCCGGCGTTGATGGCGGTAAGGCAGGAGTCAATACTCCTACCTGGGATGGGAAAGATCTTTTCGGAGCGGAAGTTGCTAATGGGATATATCTTTATCAAGTAGTGGCCGATCAGGCTGTGATTGCCAAGGGCAAAATAATAATTCTTAAATAATCCCCCGCAGCTTAGAAATTGAGTGCCCCTTCGATACTCAGCAGCGAAGCCAGAAAATTATCCGAAGTATTTGCCAGATTTTTGTAATCGACTGATTTATAAGAGCCGGTCAGGACAAAATTTGTTAAAACCGGGTTATCAACTGGCATGGTAACGCTCAAACTTAAAGTTTGAGTAACTTTTTGTATGTTCAGGTCGGCGACTGAGCCGCCCTGGATTTCTCCTCCGTTTTTCTCGTCCTGTTGATCAAAGGTCAGAGTCCCCCAGCCAGCTATTTGGTATGTTGCTTTGGTGTCCATGATGATTTTCTTTTTATCGGACGGGGATACTCTTAAGTCTTTAATAACTCTCGTCGTTTTATGATTATAGGTTGTGCTGATGGCCAGAGGGGGGAGGGGATTGAGTGTTGTGCCGGCAGTAATGGTACGGTTGGTTGTTTCTGTGTCTATTTGGCTGGCGGACAGAGGGTGGTCATTTGCGTTTTTGTAATTTTCCAGAGCCAGCCCCAAACTGAGCGGGAGAATGGGAAAAGGAGAAAGAGTTGCTGTGTAATTTTGGGCGAAGGTGTTGGTGTTTGTTGTTACCTCTGGAGTTGTACCGGAGGGGGCAGTCTGGTTGTTATCTGAAAGTGTAAAGCGCGAATCCAAGCTAAAAATAGGGATGGAAATTGGTTTGTAAGTAATGTTATAGGTGTTGGCTTTGCCCGTTGTTCTATTGCTCAGACCGGTTTCTGGGACGGAATCACTCTGTGAACTTGCCCAAGAACCGGAAAGCCAGGCCAGGGGTGAAAGATTAATGTTGGCAGAGGTCCTTTCGGTTTTGGGGTTGGTTCCGCCGACAACAACAGTTAAGCTTTCCTGCCGGTTATGATCTAAAGAAGTTGTTAACATTGAAAAGGGGATTAGATCCATGTGATAAGTTTGGTTTTTTGTCGCAGAGACATCACTGGCCGCGCCAAAACTTTTAACCAGAGTGTTTCCTTCATGGTTGAGCAAGCTGGCACGGGCAGTCCATTTTTGCAGCGGTCCGGTCGTGAGGTCGACTGACAAATTGTATGAAGTATCAATCGACTGAGTGTGAGCAGAGAGCGCCTCAGCTGTAGCTTCTGTGCTGCTTGATCTCAGGGCAACAGTTGTTGGCTCGCTTTTTTGATAGTCAAAACCGGCAGTTACTCTTTCAGTAAACTTTAAGTTCGCGTTGGCATGCAAATAATCGGTGCTTGTTTGTGAAAAGCTGTTGCTGTCACGCAGGGGGTCTGATTCGGAAACGCTTTTCTTTAAATCATACTTATGGGTAAGAGAAAAAATGCCGCGCTCTATGCCCAGAGGCGCAACGCTCAGGGCGTAAGAGTTTTGAACGGTATCGCCGCTATGGCTTGAGCCGCTGGCAAGCTCGTCCAGTGTCTGATAAAGACGATAGCTGAAATCGATCTGCGCTAGCCCCCGCGGGTTTATACCCAGGGTAACAGAATTGTCATAGCTGTTTTGATACTGAGTGCGAGAGGCCCCGATGGGATTATTGTTTTCTTTATACGAATAATTAGTAAAGAAAGAATGAAAATTGGGCTTAAGTTTAACATTATATTCTTTATACTTTGAGCCGAAACCAATAGAGGTCACTCCCATGGGGGTAAAATCAGAATCTATTTGTTTGGTGCTTCCGCCGACAGAGAGTATATCCCCAAAAAGTTTTGTTTCGGCCCCAAAACGAAACGCCCCCCCGCTCTTTACTGTTTGTCCGACAACCAGCCCAACCTGAGACTGGAACTGATATTCCACGGAGATGGCATCCGAAGAAGAAGGGGTAAGATAATAAAGGGTGATTTGTCCCGGTTTTGTGTAGCTGACAAAATAATCCAGATCTCTGTTTAAAACTTTTGCGTTAACCGAGACCTTTTCACTGCCTTCAATAATATCTTGAGCTGATTTCAGTATATAACTTTTTGTGCCGCTACCACTAAAACTTTCAAGGGTTGTTTCGGCAATAGAGACCTGGTCTGTTTCGCTTTTGGCGTAAGCGGAATTTATCGTGAATAAATCGCCGATCTTAAAACTGCCATCAGCGCCAATTACCGAATGTGTAATATCGCCCCCTGCAAAAACTTGAGGCGGGACGTATTGATAGATTATCTGGTAATTTTTGGTGGCAGAAAGTTCATTATTAAACGTGATGGAAGGGGTGTCAGCGATATAATTAATAGAATATCCTTTATCTCCCGCGTTAGCCTCAAAGCTTGCATTGCGCGTGTAGGAAGCAATAACGGAAGAGCCCTGTTCCCAGACCTGGACTGTTTCTGTCCCAGGGGCAATATTGCGCACGTTCCTTAAATAATAAGGACCACGGGTTCCATCTCCCAGGCCGGAATATTTCCCCACAACACTTTTATAATATGTATAAGTTATTATAATCGTGCTGGCGGCAGAAATGTTAAGCGGATTTAAAAACTTAATTGTTCCAGTTGTGTAGCCGTCCGAGGGATCCCTATAATCGGTTCTAAAAGCAAGCTGTGCCTCTGGAGTAACGGTAAATTTGCCGGTGGCAGAATCAAGCTGAGTGGTTGGAATAGAATAGTCAACTTCCCAGGTCAGTTCTACGCCATCGAGCCTGACCGTGAAATTGGCGCCGGATTCGGTGGTGGGTGTAATGGGGCGATTTTGTAAATAAGCGTGATAGTTATTATTAATGATGTCAGCGCCGCTAATGCTTTCGATGATTGAAGCCGTAACTGTTCCGACGCTCTTTTTAGCGGATTCCTTAAGGTAAGTCGTGCCAATTTTAAGTTCCTTGGGGAACTTTGAGTCTGGAATGGCCGGGATAGCGGTGACTTTATAGCGATAGGTAGCTTTGATTTGAGAGGTAGAGCTGATGACGACGCCAAAAACAAGCTCCCCAAAATTATTATCAATCGAGTATTCTAAATCACGGGTAAGCAATTTGCCGTCAACTTCAATTCTTTCGCTTTCGGCCACAACATTGTCGTGCGCTAGTTGGTAGGGCCCACGACTACCAATACCCAACAAAGACTCAGTGTTTTCCGCGGATTCGTAATAATTGTATTCAATGCTTAATGGTTCTGAAGCTTGGGGAAGAAACCTGGTTAGGAGCTTTATGATGCCTTGATCATAGCGTATGATATAGTCTTCGTTTTTTTTAAGTGCTGACCCCCGAAATGTAAGCTTCTCGCTAAAATTAACAACAGGAGTGTGTTTTAAACGGTACTGTCCCGAGGCTTCTTCCTCTGCCGGCGTGGGTTCAGCGGAACCGACTGAAGCGGGGTACATCTCCCGCATAGCTCTTGTAACCGGCTCCATTATAGGTTGAGATTTTCCAAACTCTTCCGGATTAAAGGTGAATCTGGATTGGAAACCAAAGAAATCCCTTTTAGAAAGAGTGGGGAAGAAAAGATCAAGAACATTAGTGTACTCATAATTATAGCTGATGATGTCGTCTGAGGTTAAGATACGGGTAAAAGTAATTTTGCCTTCAAAATAATTAATCGTGTAATCGATGTTGCGCCTTTGGGAAATATTATTCAAGGTTATTGCTTCTGACCCGTCAAGAATCGAGCCATGCCCAAGGCTGTACGGGCCCTGGGTGTTATTCCCTTTTTGAGTCGAGAGTTTTTGGCTTTGACTTTTTAATTTAGCGGAAGGGACAGTGATGATATCGTACCAGCCGTCTTTGGCTGTGAGCAAAACACCGTTGAGTTGTTTGGCCACAGAAGCAAATTCGTTGCCGGTGAAGCTGGCGGAGAAATCGCCGAAGGTCAATTCGTTTTCATGGTATTTAACTTTGACGTCATAGCGTTCTGGTGTTTCCGGCTGCTGTTCCAGATCATATCCAACGGAGAGATTTTCTGAAAGTTGTCCCAGAATTTGCAGCTGCAGCCTCTCCTGCCATGGTCCTCCCGTGAAAGTTGGGGAATAACCGCCTAATTGGGATAAGCCTGAAAAATAATTGCTGGCCGGGCTGACTCCGGCTTTTTTGAACTCCCATTTTTTATAGCCGCCGATTTCTACTTGAGGATAATCGCCTTGATTGGCAAGCGAAGGAAGGGACAAGAGAACAACCGAAACAGACAGAAAAAATATAAGTCTGCAAATTTTATTCATTAAAATGAATATTTTTTAACAATCAAAATCGCATTATGTCCGCCAAAGCCAAATGAATTTGACATAGCTATCTCGAGGCTTTGTTTCCGGGCCTGGTTGGGAACATAATCTAAATCGCACTCCGGATCAGGAGTCTCATAATTTATGGTGGGAGGAATGATCGAGTTATTAATGGAGAGAATGGTAGCAATTATTTCTACTGCTCCGGTAGCCCCCAAAAGATGTCCTTGCATGGACTTGTTGGAACTTATCGGGATTTTTTTTGCTCTCTTTCCAAAGACCAATTTTAAAGCCATCGTTTCATATTTATCGTTAAGCATAGTTGATGTCCCATGGGCATTAATATAATCAATTTTATCCGGTGGAATATCGGCATCTTTGAGCGCCGCCTGGATGGCGCGTACCGCGCCCTCTCCGCCAGGGGCAGGAGCGGTAATGTGATTGGCGTCGCCGCTCATGCCGTAACCGATTATCTCAGCATGAATTTTGGCGCCACGAACTTTAGCTGATTCTAGTTCCTCTAATATAACAATACCGCAGCCTTCACCAATCACAAAACCATCGCGGTTTTTATCAAATGGACGGCTGGCGCGTTGCGGCTCATCATTTCTAGTTGATAAAGCACGCGCAGCGCAAAAGGCGGCCACCCCCAAAGGAGTAATCGAAGCTTCTGTGCCGCCGGCGATCATGGCTTTTACTGTTCCGTGTTGAATGAGCTTGTAGGCGTCGCCAACAGCGTGTGTGCCGGTAGCGCAGGCTGTAACCACGCAGCTGTTGGGACCTTTGGCGCCTGTATTAATGGAAACATAGCCGGAGGCCATGTCGGCAATCATGTATGGGACAGTGAAAGGGCTGACTTTATCAGGGCCTTTTTCCAGCAGAACCCTGGCCTGTTGTTCCAAAATTTCTAAACCGCCAATGCCTGAACCAATTAAAACCCCAATGTCTGCTGCGTTGTTATCAGAAATAGTTAAATTAGAATCCTTTAAGGCTAATTGTGATCCGGCAATAGCAAACTGAATAAAACGCACCAGGCGGCGCGCTTCTTTTTTGTCTAAATAGTCAGCCGGGTTAAAACCTTTAACTTCACCGGCAATCTTGCTTGAGTGCGCGCTGGCATCAAAAAGAGTTATTTTATCGATGCCGCTTTTCCCGGCCGACAGGCTGTTCCAAAAAGCTTCCTGGCCAATCCCCAGGGGAGAAACAACTCCCAGGCCAGTTACAACAACTCTTTTTGTCATGCTTTTATCTTCCTTCTGCGCCTTCGGGCTCCGAAGGACAAGCTTCAACTTCTTTAATAAGTTCTTTGATAATATCAGCCGCTGGCCTGATTCTCTTATCTTTTATCTTCCAGACGTTTTCACCAGAAAACACAACCCCCTCGTTGATTTTCCCATGCAGGGAATTTATTAAAGCCTGGATAATACAATATTCCAAAGAACAGTTTTTTAAGCAAAAATCACAACCAATTGGTTTTGGCGCTTCTTTTTTTAAGATCTTGTTAACAAAATCTGTTTTTAAAGCGTGGCCAGGCAGACCAACCGGGGAAGAAATAGTGACTATATCACCCTCTTTCGCTTGTTGATAGAGTTGCTTATAGGGGAGGGCGGCATTGCATTCTTCTGAAAGTACAAAGCGGGTTGCGATTTGCACCCCGTTAGCTCCCAGGTTAAACATTTCAACAATGTCCTGGCCGGTGGTTATACCTCCGGCCGCTATAACCGGCAGGGTGGTAACTTTCCTGACTTCTGGAAGTACATCTTTGATTGAGCGATCCGTTCCCAAATGTCCGCCAGCTTCTCTGCCTTCTACCACGATGGCCGTGGCCCCACATTTATCTGATGTTTTGGCCAAACGGGCAGAAGAGACAATGGGAACAATTGGGATATTACTGTCTTGACCGATCTTAAAGATGTCTCGGGAAAAACCAGCACCGGTAAATACGATGTCGATTTTTTCCTTGATCGCGGTCCTAACTATCCCCCAAAATTCCCGTGCTGCGAACATAATGTTAATGCCGATGATGCCGCCCATTGCTTTTTCACGAGCTATACGGATTTCTTCCGCTAACTCATCAAAAGTCATGCCTGAAGCACCGATAACCCCGATCCCGCCGGCCGCAGCAACTGCGCCGGCCAGGGCACCGGTTGATATCCTGATAGCCATCCCTCCCTGGATGATAGGGACTGAGGCAACCAGATTTCCAATTTTTAGTTCAGGCAATTTCATTTTTTATCCTACTTAGCGTGAGAAGTAATATATGTTACTGTATCCCCGATAGTTTTAATCTTTTCCGCGTCTTCGTCAGGGATTTCTGTTTTAAAAGCTTCCTCAAGAGCCATAACCAGCTCTACAGTGTCCAGGGAATCTGCTCCTAAATCATCCACAAAGGAGGCTTCTTTGGTAACCTCTGATTCAGAGACCCCCAGCTGTTCAATCACTACCTTTTTAACCTGTTCTAATACTTGTTGTTCGTCCATTTTCTCACCTCCCTTATTTATGTGTTCATTAACATTCCGCCGTTTACATTAATAACCTGTCCGGTAACATAATCAGCTGCCGGACTAGCTAAAAAGAGCACTGCGGCTGCCACATCTTCCGGTCGGCCAAGTTTGCCCAGCGGAATCTGGGTCAGCATCTTTTGTTTGATCTCTTCAGGTATCTTATCTGTCATGGCTGTCTGGATAAATCCCGGAGCAACGGCGTTGACCGTTATTTCTCTGGAAGCCAGCTCCCGGGCCAGGGTTTTACTTAAACCAATTACTCCAGCCTTTGAGGCGGCGTAATTAGCCTGGCCGGCATTCCCCATTTCACCAACAATGGATGCTATGTTGATAATTTTACCTGAGCGCTGCTTCATCATCAAGGGGGAAATAGTTTTGCAGAGATTAAACACGCCGGTTAAGTTAATTGAAAGAACCAGATCCCAGTCCTCTTTTTTCATTCTGATAAAGAGGCCGTCTTTTGTAATGCCGGCGTTATTAACGAGGAGGTCGATCCGACCCATGACTTTGACCGCCTCTTCAACTGATTTTTCGACATCGTTTAGATCGGAGACGTTTGTCTTAAGCGCCAGAGTTTTTACGCCCAGGCTTTCAACCTCTTTCGCCGTCTGCGTTGCGAGTTCCAGATTGATATCTGAGATAATAATGCTTGCGCCTTCTTTGGCCAGGGCGAAGGCAATGGCCTTGCCGATGCCTTGCGCGGCACCGGTGATAAACGCGACTTTATCCTTTAATTTCGTCATAAGTTTTTACCTCCACATTTCGGTCTATTTTCTTGATCAGGCTAGAAAGAACCTTTCCCGGCCCGACTTCGACAAATCTCGTTACTCCATTCCCAGCCATTTTCCTCACCGAATCCTCCCAAAGCACCGGAGAAGTAACTTGTTTGACCAATAACTTTCTAATCTCATTTCCAACGGTTACCGGCAACGCGGTCACATTAGCGATGACCGGGAGGTTCGGTTCTTTAATTTGAATATTATCCAACACTTTGGCTAATTTGTCAGCCGCCGGTTGCATGAGCGGGCAGTGGAAGGGAGCCGAGACCGACAACGGAATTATTTTCTTGACGCCAGCCGCTTTCAGTTTTTCCCCGGCCGCCTCGACCGAATCTTTCTTGCCGGAGATGACGATCTGGCCGGGTGAGTTAAAGTTGGCCGGCCAAACTCCGCCGACTTCCTTACATATGTTAATGATAGTTTCCCGGTCGCCGCCAAGGAGGGCCGCCATGGCGCCTTCACCGGGTGGAACCGCCTCCTGCATGAACTTTCCTCTTAAATGCACGATCTTTACGCCGTCTTCAAACGAGATGGCGCCCGCAGCGTAGAGCGCCGAGTATTCGCCGAGTGAATGTCCGGCGACAGTTGTAAGTTGTAAGTTGTGAGTCGTGAGTTGATGAAAAGCCGCGACACTGATCGTAAAGATCGCCGGCTGCTGGATCTCGGTTTTTTTTAGCTCTTCTTCCGGTCCAGCAAAACAGATCTTTTTGAGATCAAAACCCAATATTTCGTTAGCCTGATCCAGATATTTTTCAGCCAGATCCTTGCCCATGCCAATGAACTGTGATCCCTGGCCAGGGAAAACAAACGCCGTTTTCATATTAACCTCTGATTTCTTGCAATTTCTTGGTTAGTAACGGTACATATTCGAACAAATCGCCAACAATACCGTAGGTCGCAACCTTAAAGATCGGAGCGTCCGGGTCTTTATTGATTGCCACAATCGTGTCTGATGCCTGCATCCCAACAAGATGCTGAATTTTTCCGGAAATCCCGCAGGCGATATAGAGTTTTGGCGCAACGGTTTTACCTGTTTGGCCAACCTGGTGGTGGGCAGAGATCCAGCCTGCGTCAACGGTGGCCCGAGAAGCGCCAACCGCGCCACCCAAAACCTTAGCCAGATCTTCAATCAGTTTAAAATTCTTGGCTTCCTGGATGCCGCGGCCGCCGGAAACAATAATTTCTGCTTCGGCCAGATTGATTTTTACGCTCTCATCCTTAATGATCTCAACGAGTTTTACGACCAAATCTTCCGGGTTAATCGCCGGATTAAATTTGATTAATTTGCCCATACGACCGTCTTTTTTATCAGATCTTCTGAAAACTTTTGGGCGGACGGTTGCCATTTGAGGTCGATTGTTGGGAGAGATGATCGTTGCCATAATGTTGCCGCCAAAAGCCGGTCGGGTTTGTCGTAATATTTTCTTGTCCGGGTCGATTGATAGGTCGGTGCAGTCGGCTGTCAGGCCTGCGCCAACGCGAACGGCCAGTCTGGCCGCTAAATCTCGTCCCATGGTCGTGGCGCCCAATAAAAATATTTCGGGTTTGTATTTTGTTATTACTTCGGCAACAGCTCGAGTATAGGTAAGAGACTTGTACTCTTTTAATTCGTTGTGATGCAGGAGGTAAACTTTGTCAGCGCCGTAGGAAAAAAGATGCTCAACTTCTTCTTCAATGTCTTCGCCACCGCAGAGTACCGCGGAAAGGTCTGTCTTTAATTCTTGCGCCAGGTTTCTGCCCTCACCCAAAAGCTCATAGGCGATAGTTTGGACTTTACCTTCTCTTTGTTCAGCAAAAACCCAAACACCCTTGTAGTGACTTAGCTCTTGGCTGGTTTCTTTTTCAACTTCAATCTCGATCGCCTTGAATTTACTGCAGGCATCAACACAGGCGTTGCAAAGGGTGCATTTATCCAAATCAATCACGGCCAATTTGTGCGGAGTCCCCTCGTGTGGTTGCATGTCAATGGCCGCAAATGGGCAGGCTTTGACGCAAAGTGTGCAGCCCGTACATTTATCAGCGTAAACAACAATGCTCATTAAAGAATCTTCCTCTCTTTGATTTTATTGATTAATTTGTCAATAATCTCTGCCGGTTCACCTTCAAATCTTTCCCCGTTGCCTTTTGGCGGGGGGGTGAATATTTTAACGACCTGGGTGGGAGAGCCTTTTAGCCCGGTATTTTTTTCTTTTGCTCCGATTGCCTGGGCGGACAGGGTTTTAACTTCCGCTTTTTTTGCTCTCATCATCCCTTTGAGTGATGGCAGACGCGGCTCATTGATTTGTTTGACTACGGTAATAACCGCAGGCAGTGGACATGTAACAACTTCATTATTTTCTTCGAGCAATCTTTCAACTCTGGCAATTTTGTTGGAAATTTCAATCTTGATCGCAAAGGTAACTTGGGGAATGCCCAGCCATTCGGCGATTCCGGGTCCGACTTGGGCGGTGTCGCCGTCAATGGCTTGTTTGCCGCAGAGGATCAGGTCAAAATCTCCGATTTTTTTAATGGCCCTGGATAGGGTGTAAGAAGTTGCCCAGGTGTCAGAGCCGGCAAAGGCGCGGTCAGAAACCAGGAAGACTTCGTCAGCCCCCATGGCAATACAGATTTTTAAAGCTTCGGCTGCCTGGGGTGGCCCCATAGTGATAACGGTGATCTTACCACCGTGTGTTTCTTTTAGCTTTAGCGCGGCTTCTACCGCATTTTCATCGAAGGGATTAACGATCGACGGAACCCCTTCGCGCACCAAAGTATTGGTTTCCGGGTTGATCCTAACCTCGGCTGTATCCGGGACCTGTTTTATGCAAACGATTATATTCATATCAGCAACAAAACTTTAGTAAGTATAACATGAAAATATATGTGAGAAAAGATGAAATTACCGCTGGTTGCTGACGAAAATAAGTCATGGGTGCTCCATATTTTAATTACTTTTTTAACTACCAGAAGATTAGAAGCTTTCGGTACACTTATCACCCGGCGGAAGAAATAAGAGTCCAGCGGGAAATAAGCCGGCTTATGGCGGATCCCTTGCCGTTCGGAGGGAGGAAAGTCCCGCATATTTCTCAAAATGCTCAAGTGAGAATTATTGAAGAATTGACCTTGTCCCTGCGTCTTCCCAATTCACGCTTGCTTGAAGTCGCTCATTTCAGGGGAAGGCTTCCCGGTTGGAAAAATCAACTTTTCGATCTTTATGCCTACTATCATGATTTAAGGCTGGAAAATGAAACAACTGGCAGAACAATTGATTTTATGCTCGACTATCTTGGCATGCCAAGACTAGATAATCTGCCGCTATCAGAACAAATTACACTGCTTAAAGCGTACAGCTCCAGGATAGCCTGGGATACGGCAGGTAAAACAATCAAGAGACACCTGGTTGAACGGTTGGCAGAAGAAGTCGATATTCCCCACCCCCGCATGTTAACTGATGCGCACTTTCGAACTATTGTTATCCCGGAGATAGGAACGACGCTTATTGGTCTTCATCAACGTTATCACAATAGAGCTTCCGGATCCGGGAGAACAATTGATAAGTTGCTGGACGATATTGGAATTCCCTCTTATGAGAGTCAATCGTGGGAACAACAAGTCAGTTGCTTACGACAATGCAGAAAAATTTGCTGGGAGAGAATCCCGGCTTCTACGCAACTAAAATTATTATCACTGCTGGGCGAGAGAATCCCACCTAAAAATGGGGTTTCCATCCCGCACCTCCGTGCGCTTACGAAGGATGCTTTTTGGATAACCATTAAAGAAATGGACGGAGGTTTAACCGGGCTGCTTGGCAATTATGCCAGAAAAACCCCCAAAGATTATAAGGGGACTACCATTGACTATATGCTAGACTCTCTCGGTGTCGCAAAGTTTGAAGAACTCTCCTTTGAGCTGCAATGCCAATGTTTAAAGTATACCCGTAATTTGTTGTGGTCTAGGTTCCCCCGCACTGCCATTCTCCGTCTTCTGGAAAGACTAAAAGAACTTGCCGGCCTGCCTCATCTAAGATTTCTTAGGGTGGAGCATTTCAGGACTATTAAAATCCCCGAAATTAATCAAACCATCGGGGGCCTTTATGTTTACGCTTGCGAAAAAATAGCCCCTCCTGACACCAAAGATAAAGACGTCGTTGATATCCTTTTGGACCATTACGGAGTTGAGAAGATTTTCGAAATGTCGTTCAGGTTGCAGCTGCAACTACTTCAACTCCCAAAGCGTCCAAAGTGGAGCCGCATTCCTCCTGCCGTAATTGCTTACGAATTAGATACGCTTAGGCGTACTGTTGGCGGTGGGAAATTAAGCTGGAAAGACTTCCAATTCCCTACTGAAGGAAGGCGGTTCGGCCTGTCGGGGCTTTATCAGCGTTTAAGAACCATTCGGCCCCCACAATCTGCCCATGAAAGGTTTAGCGATTGGGCGTTACGCGAATACAAATTGGCGCTAAGAGAACAAATTATAGCGAAACGAAGACTGAACGCCGGCCTTTTAAGCGGGGAAGAAAAAGAGTTTTTACTGCAAAGGGCAAAACTCGGGAACGAAGAAGCCCTCGACCACTTGATTTTCTTTTATCAACCGCTGATAAAGGGGTGTGTTTGGATGGCTCTCGCCAGGTTCCCATCGCCGCGCCAAACTTTTGAGGAACTGCTTCAAGAAGGGGTGACATATTTCCCTAGATTGATCCAAAACTACGCCTTTCTTAAAGGAAGCTTTGAAACTTACGCGAGGAAATCTCTAACCCTATATTTACTTAGGATAATTATTTGTGACACCGGAGTTATCCATGTTCCAGCTCGTCATCTTGAAGAAATGCGCCAGCTCAAAAAAACTACGGGAATATTATGGCGGAGACTGAACCGCGCGCCAAGTGAAACAGAGCTCGCCCAAGAGCTTAACATCCCCGTCGCAGAGATTCACGTGATGCGTTTATTTTTAACGGATGAGTTGTCGCTTCAGCAGCCAATAGGCACGGAGGAAGCTTTCGCTTTCGAAGATGTCATTGCGGACGAGCATGCGCCGCGGCAAGATGAGAGCTGGGATAAAAGCGAGCTCGAACAAAAATTGCGTCAGGCGATAGAAGGCTCCGGTCTTAATGCAAACGAGAAGCTGGTTATAGAGAAACGTTGGCTGGAAGAAAGGACGCTTGAAGATGTGGGAGCAGAATTATTTCGCACGGGGGAAAGAATCCGTCAAATTGAGTCCGCCGCTCTTGAAAAAATACGCAATGGCCCTTACGCGGCCATTCTTAAAGGGTTGCTTTAGCCCTACCTCTTACTGACGCTCTCTTTAATCAAATTATTTTCCCGGCCCAGAGCTTTTCCAAGAATTCCTGCCACGGAAGAATGTGAATTCCCGAGGCCAACCGGGGTCTGGGATCAAGAGAAACGACAATGTTATGCCTTGTTTTATATTCCTCGCTAAAGGCTTTGAGCCCTCCGAGATGTTGCGCGCCAACATTTTTTGAGGACTTGGCTTCCAGCGCCACCTCATGTTCCCCGAGGATAAAATCGACTTCGAGCTGAGAGGTTGTATGCCAGTAATAAATGGGGAAATTCTTGCCGGAGTAATGGCTGTAAGCAAAAATCTCCTGGTAGATATAATGTTCAAAAGCCTTACCGAAAGATTCCCCCCCGGCCTGGATTTCGCCGCGCTTTAACAGGAAATTTACCAGTCCCAGGTCGAAATAATAAAATTTTGGCGCGTGCAGGACGCGGCGCTTTGGGCGTTTCCGGTAAGAAGGGACATAGCGGCCAACCAGGGTGTCAACAAGGATTTGAAAGTATTCTTTAACAGTTGGAGAACTAACGCCGCATTCTCGGGCAATGTTGGAATAATTCACGATTTCACCGTTGCTAAAAGCCGCAGCCTGCAAAAAATCGCCAAAAGCGGGAATGCTCCTGCCGGCCGCTTCGGCGGCAATTTCTTCTTTAAGATATTCGCCAACATAGGCCTGAAGCAAAGGATACGAATTTTTAGCCAAATAGTGGCGGGGAAGGAGCCCATGATTTAAGGCGCGAACCAAGTCAAAATCAGGAATTTCCTGGGCTACCAGAGGGAGCAATTCGTAGCGCAGGGCGCGCCCGCCGAGAAGGTTCCCTTTTTTGCGTTTTAACTTACGCGGGCTTGAACCGCACATGATGAATTGGAACCCATGATTAACCGTGAGCCAATGAATTTCATTTAAAAGCTTCGGTATCAATTGGATTTCATCGATGACTACCGGAGTTTTTAAGGAGGGGCGGAGGAGCAGATCCTCGCGCAGCAGCTGGGGCTGGCGGCTAAGCCGCTCAAAGACTTCGGAGAGCAAGAGGTCATAATAAGGCGCGTGAGAAAAAAGCTCTTTTAAGAGGGTGCTTTTCCCTGTTTGCCGCGCCCCCCAGAAAAAACAGCTTTCTTTGCCCAGATGGATAAATTTTTGCAGGCGAGAGAACATGATAGCTTAATTAGCCCCCTTAATAATGCATGATATATTAAAGCATGGCTTTAAATAATTGTCAAGCAAAAAAGCCTTCGAAAAATAGACTTGCTACTTCTTACTCACGCTCTCTTTAATTAAAGCGAGCCCGATCTGGTTCCGCTGGATCTGGTTGGTGCCTTCGTAAATTTGGGTAATCTTAGCGTCGCGAGCCATTTTTTCAACCGGATATTCTTTCATGTAACCATAACCACCCAAGACTTGGATGGCGTCAATCGTGACTTTCATAGCGGTGTCAGAAGCAAAAAGCTTTGATTGAGAGGCGGGCAGAGTAAAAGTTTTGGCTCCCGCATCAATCATCCTGGCGGTAGCATAAACCAGCGCACGAGCCGCTTCAATTTGCGTGGACATATCGGCCAATATGTGCTGAATGGCCTGCAGAGCAATGATTGGTTTGCCAAATTGAATTCTTTGTTTGGCATATTTAATTGCTTCATCAAGAGCTCCCTGGGCAATGCCAACTGCTTGAGCGCCGATGCCCGGACGGGTCAGGTCAAGAGTTTTCATGGCGACAATAAAACCCATGCCTTCTTTGCCTAATAGCTGATTTTTGTGGATTTTACAATCTTGGAAAACTAATTCACGTGTTGCTGAGCAGCGGATCCCCATCTTGTTCTCTTTTTTGCCAAAGGTAAAGCCGGGGGTGCCTTTTTCAACAATAAAAGCAGAGGCGCCGCGCGGCCCTTTCTTTTTGTCTGTCATGGCAATTAATGTGTAGACGTCGGCTTCGCCGCCGTTGGTAATCCATTGTTTGGTTCCGTTAATAATATAGTGATCACCATCTTTTTTGGCAGTTGTTTCAAGTCCGGCCGCGTCAGAACCGGCATTAGCTTCGGTCAAGCCAAAAGCAGCCAGTTTTTTGCCTGAGGCGATCTCCGGCATATACTTTTTCTTTTGTTCATCGGTGCCAAATAGCAGGATAGGGGTGGAGCCGAGCGCGGAAGCGGCAAAGGTTACACCCACACCGCCACAAATTCGGCTGATCTCTTCAGTGGCTAAACAAAAATTAAAAACAGACTGGCCCATACCGCCTAATTCTTCGGGAATATAAAGCCCGCAAAGATCCGCGTCAGAAAAAGCCTTCATCGCCTCCCAGGGAAATTCTCCTTTTTCATCCCACTCCGCCCTTTTGGGTAAAACTTTTTCAATTGCCACCGTTCTCGCTAAATCCCGGATCATCTGTTGTTCCTCTGTTAAACCATAATCAAGCATTTTTTAGCCCCCCCATTTGATAACATTTGCCCCGCAGGTTAGGCCTGCGCCAAATCCAGACAGGACAATAATATCACCTTTTTTAATTTTACCGTCAGCTAAAGCTTCATCTAAAGCCAGGGGGATAGAAGCGGCCGAGGTATTGCCGTACTTGTGTAGATTAACATAAACTTTTTCTTTGGATAATCCCATTTTCTTTATTGTATAATTAACGATTCTGATGTTGGCTTGGTGAGGGATGAAGAGGTCAACATCCTCGATTTTCAGGTTTGCTAATTTAAGAGACCCAACAATTGATTCTTCCAAGGCTCTGACGGCGAATTTAAAAACTTCTTTGCCGTCCATTCTGATAAAACGGCCGTGTTTTTGTTCCGGGTCGCGTGAACCGCCGCCCGGCATGATCAAATGATAGCCAAGAGAGCCCTCGGCTTTTAGCCAGCTGGCCAGGATCCCAGCCTCATTCTCGGAAGCTGTCAGCACTACGGCGCCTGCTCCGTCACCAAAAAGTACGCAAGTGCCGCGATCTGTCCAATCCAAATATTTTGTCAAAGTATCGGCTCCAACTACCAGAACATTCTTATATGTTTTGTTTTCGATAAATGAAGAACCTATGGTTAAGGCAAAATTAAATCCTGAACAAGCGGCTGAAACATCAAAAGCCGCGGCTTTGGTGGCACCCAGTTTGTATTGCAAAATGCAGCTAACTGAAGGAAAGAGAGTGTCTGGAGAGGTCGTTCCGACAACGATGAGATCGAGGTTCTCTGCCGGAAATTTAGCGGCGGCTAGAGCTTTTTTACAGGCCCCAAGGGCCAAATCGGAAGTTGACGTGTCTTCGTCCGAGATTCTTCTTTCGCAGATGCCGGTTCGTGTCTTGATCCATTCGTCCGAGGTGTCCACCGACTTAGCCAGATCATTATTTGTGACGACTCTTGAAGGAACGCAAGAACCAACTCCGATAATTTTTGCTTTCATTTTTTTAGCTCCGTATTTTTTCCAGCATATTGCCTTTAACTGCTTCGGTTGTTTCTCGAATGGCATTATTAATAGCCCGAGCCTTTGATCGGCCATGGGCTTTAAAAACAACTCCTGAAATACCAAGCAGGGGGGCTCCCCCATATTCATCATAAGTAAGTTTATTTCTTAGTTTAAATAGTGCTGGCAGTAGAAAAACTAAGCCAACTTTATTAAGTATCCCTTTGGAGAGGTCGCTTTTTAGCATCTGGAAAATTGAACCGGCCAGGCCTTCGGCAAATTTTAGAACCAAATTTCCGACGAAGCCGTCACAAACTACGACATCTGCTTTTCCCTGCAGGATTTCTTTTGATTCTACATTGCCGATAAAGTTGATGCGGGCATTTTTGAGCAGAGACCAGGCTTCGCGGGTTAGTTCGTTGCCTTTTTCTTTTTCCTCGCCGATATTAAGCAGCCCAATGCGTGGGTTCTCTATATGAAAAACATGTTGAGCATAAGAGCTGCCCATGACAGCAAATTGTTCTAGGTGCTTTGGCTTGCAATCTACGTTTGCTCCAGCATCAAGCAGTAAAACTTTGCCGGAAGGCAGAGGAAAGCCGGCTGCAATAGCCGGCCGTTCAATGCCGGGGAGTCGGCCTAATTTGAACAGGGCTGCTGCCATCAAGGCTCCCGTATTGCCGGCAGAAACTATGGCGTCGGCATTACCTTCTTTAACCAAGTTGACGGCAACATTGATGGAGGCATCTTTTTTTTGTTTAACCGCTTGAGCGGGGGCCTCATCCATTTGGATAACTTCAGAGGCGGAAACTACCGGCAACTTGGCTTTGGCTTTGCTTAATTCTCGATTAATCATATCTGGTTGCCCAACCAGAACGATTTCAACAGCCAACTCTCGGCTGGCCAGAACCGCACCCCTAACAACTTCGGCAGGAGCAAAATCACCGCCCATCGCGTCGACTGCGATCCTGATCACTTACCTACCCCTTCTCTTTCTTGGCTTTTTTATCTTTTATTTTGATAACCGTGCGGCCTTTATAGGTTCCGCAGGAGAGGCAGGCGTGGTGAGGTAGGTTGGCGGTACCGCAAGAGGGGCATTTGCTTAGATTTTTCTCTTTGAGCCGATAATTAGAAGCTCTTCTTTTTCCCTGTCTAACATTTGAATGTCTTTTTTTTGGTTGGGGCATTTTTACTCTTCTCCTTCGCATTCTGGCGTGCATAACGGCTTTGCCGGCAGCGCCAGTATAAACTCTTGTCTCAACAATTTAGTAAGGTCAATCTTCACAGCAACGGCTAATTATACGGGATTTTGGAGAATGAGTCAACGAGAAGCGCGGGGATGTGCCGAATCATAGACCTCTTTTAGCCGTTCTTTGGTGATGTGGGTGTAAACTTGAGTGGTTGAAAGTGAGACGTGGCCTAAGAGCTCTTGAACCATCCTTAAATCTGCTCCGCCGGACAAAAGGTGGGTAGCAAAGGAGTGGCGCAGAGTGTGGGGGGTGACTTTTTTGGCGATGCCTGCTTTTTTAGTGTGCTGGATAATCGCTCGCTCCACTGAACGGGCAGTTAAACGGCTCCCCCGATGGTTGATAAAGAGGGCAGAACTCTTTTGTCTGCTGATAAGTTTAGGCCTTCCCTCACCTATATAATGATGTAAGGCCTTCTTGGCATGAGAGCCAAATAAGACAATCCGTTCTTTAGAGCCTTTACCTAAAACCTTAATTTCTCCCTCATCAAAATCAATGTCATTAATGTTCATCCTGACAATTTCCGCTACGCGCAGGCCGGTGCCATAAATAACCTCAAGAATGGCTTGATCTCGAATTCCTTTTGGTGATTTTTGGTCCGGAGTATTTAATAAAGAGATAAGTTCTTCCGGGTAAAGAAAATTTGGCAATTTTTTGGGCAGTTTTGGAGTTAATAGATTTTCAAAAGGGTTTTGCAGAGCCAGTTTTTCGCGCATCAGAAATCGGTAAAAAGAACGAGACGAAGAAAGTTTTCTGGCAATGGAGCGAC
Organism: candidate division WOR-1 bacterium RIFCSPLOWO2_02_FULL_46_20; assembly: GCA_001771365.1. Classification (GTDB taxonomy): domain Bacteria; phylum Margulisbacteria; class WOR-1; order O2-12-FULL-45-9; family O2-12-FULL-45-9; genus O2-12-FULL-45-9-A. Next base: position 18,622 of record METP01000006.1, read on the forward strand.
GGGAATATCTCTTCTTTTCCAGCGCTAAAAGATATTCCCGGGCGGCCGAACGATCGGGTTTTCTGTCGGACAAAAAACTTATCAGGAATTTTATGTCGCGCGCATAATTGCTAAGAGTATGCTTGGAATAATTACGCTCGGTTTTTAGGTAGGAAATATATTTTTCGAGGCTAGAGCCCATATTTGGTTTTTTTGTCGGCAGTTAGCGGGTAATAATCATTGCCTTCTTTGACAAATCTAACCGGGTCGCCAGGACGGGTATCAACGTGAATAAAGTTTTCTTTGGGATAAAGGCCGATGCCGCGCAGCTCCGGGACTGTTTCCGCATATTTAAACAGTTCCTGAATGGAAACTCCGTCGACGGCAATGTGAGCCGCTTTGCCTCTGGTGTGAAAACTCCTTTTTGATGTTTTTTTCAATTTTTCATAGTAAGCGTCGCACCAATAAGCAGAGAGAATCTGAGCCCTTTTTCTAAAATGTGTGCCGATTTGCTCTAAGGCTCCGACCAGCCCCAGGTGCACTTTATACTCGCCCCTGCATTCAGGGCAAAGACAGGCAAAGTCTTTGTTGTTATAGTGTTCACTTAAGTTGGTCATCAAAATAATTATATCTGCTTTATCTTGACAAAGCAAATATTCTTGTTTATAATTACTACATAGTTTAATACAGGGTGAAGTTCATTTGGAATTCCAGTCCGCTCGTATGAGGGAGGAGAAAAAAATGAAAAAGACACGTTTGTTTACCTCGGAATCTGTCACCGAAGGCCACCCCGATAAAGTCTGCGACCAGGTTTCTGACGCTATCCTGGATGAAATAATGGCGGATGATCCTCTGGGACGTGTGGCTGTAGAAACGTTGGTAACCAATGGCACCTGTGTTGTTGCGGGGGAGGTTACCACCGGTTGCTATGTTGATATTCCAAAAGTTGTTCGGCAAACAATTAAAGAGATCGGCTATACTCGAGCCAAATATGGTTTTGACTATGAAACCTGTGGATTGCTGGTGGCCATCCAGCAGCAGTCTAAAGATATCGCCCGAGGGGTTGATAAGGCACTTGAAATCAGGGGGGGTGAAGTTGTAAAAGAAGACCTGGAAGGGTTGGGGGCCGGAGATCAGGGATTAATGTTTGGTTTTGCTTGTGATGAGACTGAAGAATTAATGCCCCTGCCAATCAGCTTGTCGCATAAGTTAACCAAAAAATTGGCTGAAGTGCGCAAGACAGGAGAGCTTTCTTACCTTAGGCCTGATGGAAAATCGCAGGTAACCATTGAGTATGAAGGGAACAAACCAGTTCGTGTTCATACGGTTTTAATAGCCGCTCAACATGGCCCGGATGTTAAAATGGAGCAAATCACCTCAGATATTATTGAAAGGGTCATTATCCCCATGTTGCCAAACTCATTGGTTGACGATAATATAAAGTATTATGTCAACCCAACCGGCCGCTTTGTTATTGGTGGACCTCAAGGTGATACTGGCGTGACCGGCAGAAAGATAATTGTTGATACTTATGGCGGATATTCACGCCATGGCGGTGGTGCTTTTTCCGGTAAGGATCCCACAAAGGTAGATCGCTCTGGTACCTATGCCGCCCGCTGGGTTGCTAAAAATATTGTGGCTGCGGGCTTAGCCTCAAAGTGTGAGGTTCAGTTGGCTTATGCTATTGGGATCGCTCATCCGCTTTCGATAATGGTTGATACTTTCGGCACCGGTAAAATTGATGAAGCAAAAATATCTGCGTTGATTGACGAAGTTTTTGACCTGCGGCCCGGGCTGATAATTAAACATCTTGATCTGCGCCGACCGCTTTACAAGCAGGTGGCGTCTTATGGCCACTTTGGCAGGTTGGATCTCGATCTACCTTGGGAAAAAACAGATAAAGCTGCGGAGTTAAAAAAGAAAGCCGGCTGATCGTAAGCTAATAAATAAGATAGCTTTGGGCCTGAAGTGCTCTGCCGCCATTTGAGTAGTCTTCCCAGAAGAGGTAAAGGCGATTGTTGTTTATATCGCTTATAATCTGTGGGACTCTGGCTCCATCTCTAGTCTGATTTTTAATTCCGTTTGCGCCCCAGAGCGCCAGTCCCTGGCTGCTTAATTGTTGCATAAAAACCTCATAATAGTTGCCGCTGCGGTAATCTTCCCAGGCAATAATTGCGCTGCCATTTTTCCAGGAGGCAGCTTGAAGCGCATACTGTGTGTGAGGAATTAAAGCCACGGGTACCCCGTCTTTTTGCCAGAGAAGTTTTCCTTGTGGCGAAAAAGCGGCGGCATAGATGTCCCAGTTACCGTAGCGATAATCTTCCCAGGCTATGATTCCGTTGTTGCCGAATTGGCCATTTTGTTGAGTACGGCTTAGTTGATTGATGGGGATGCCATCTGAGGCCCAGAGAGAGCGCCCTTTTTTGTCCAAGCGTTGGGCATAAATGTCGTAGCTGCCTCCCGCCTTATCTGTCCAGGCAATAATTGATCCTCCAGCACCATCCCCGATAATTTTAGGGGCACGCTGAACATCAGGCGCAGCGCATATTTTTTCCGCCGTTTCTTTCCAGACAACATGTCCATTTGCGGCAATCCTCTGGGCGTAAATATCCGGGTTTCTGTTGCTGCTGCGATAGTCTGTCCAGGCCAGAATGGCACCTTTTTGGCCATCGGAAATCATGGTGATGTCCGTTTGATCCCCATTGGCAGAGATAACTACTTTACCTTTTTCATACCAGACCAGCGTCCCTTTCGCAGATACCCTCTGAGCATATATGTCCTGCAGGCTTAAAACATCACGGTTATCTTCCCAGGCAATAATTGCGCCACCAGCGCCATCGGAGACCATGAGCGGTTTGGTTTGTGAAGACTTAACATTTACGACGGAGAGAGTGCCGGCCCAAACCTTTTCGCCGCTAGAGCTTAGGTGCTGGGCTTGAATAGAAGGAAAATCTTTATTGCTGTTCTCTTGCCAGCAGATGATCGCTCCACCTGCTCCATCTGCAACAATTTGAGGGTTGGATTGATTAGCTGAAACCTTCGCAACTGCGATGCCATTGGAACCCCACGATAGATTTCCTGACACATCTATTTTTTGCGCGTAAATATTAAAATAGCCGGAGCGGGCATCTTCGAAAACGACAACGATGCTTCCATTTTTACTAAGCGCCAACTGGGCATTTTGTTGAATAACAGAACCCTGGGCGGAACATATGGTGACCTCTGCTGCGTTCCAAATGGGGGCTCCGTTAGCTGAGAGTGCCTGCGCAAAAATATCGTTGTTGCCAGATCGACTGTCCTCCCAGGCAATAACTACGTTGCCCTGAGGCGTGCCAACGGCCGCAGCTGATTTTTGGGATTCTCGTGCCGCGACAATTGGCATGTCGTTTTCCCAAAGGGTTGTTCCCACGCCATTTATTTTTTTAGCGTAGAGGTCAATGCTGCCTGATCGATCGTCTTCCCAGATAATAATCCAGGAGTTACTTGCCCCGCTTAGGATTCTGGGATTTTCTTGCGTGCCGTGCGCTTTAACTATTGGTTTCCCGTTGTCCTGCCAGGCAATGCTCCCATTTCTATAAATTCTTTGGCCGTAAATATCACTTTTTATTTCACGTTGATCAGTCCAGACAATAATCGCGCCATCTTCTCCATCGGATGAAAGCTTTGGGTGTTCCTGAGCGTAAGGGAATGAACAGGCAGAAATCCCGTCGGCACCCCAAAGAAACTTGCCGTTGGCCTCTATCTTTTGGGCGTAAATGTCCTGATTGCCTGAGCGTGAATCTTGCCAGGTGATGATCACTCCATCAGCCACATTTAGGATGTCCGGGTTCTCTTGATTGTTGGGAGCGGAACAAACCGTCAGGCCATCTTTCCCCCAAAGAGTATTCCCAGAAGAATCAATCCGTTGCGCATAGATGTTGTTGTCCGAGGAGCTTGCTCTGCCGTCAGTCCAGGCAATGTACGCTCCGCCGGCATTGTCGCCGACAATTCGTGGATACCATTGGGTACCAGAAGCGGTTGAAATTGGCACGCCGTCTGCTGGCCAGAGAGTGGTGCCGCCGGCATTAATTCTTTGGGCATAAATGTCTTCTCCGGTACCGCCGCGATAATCATGCCAGGCGATGATTGCCCCTCCGCTCCCGTCAGAAATTATTTGTGGAGCAAATTGACCAGCTGTTGCGGAACAAACTACCGCACCATTTTTTCCCCATAAAGCGGTGCCGGCATAATTTATATGCTGGGCATGAATGTCTGAGTTTTCGTTAGTATAATCCTGCCAGACAATAATGGCTCCGCCTGCCCCATCGCTGGTTATTTCAGGAAAATTTTGGTTGCCGGAAGAAAGACAAGCGGCAAGACCGTTTTGAGCCCACACCGGGCTGCCGGAACTGTTAATTTTTTGCACATAAATGTCGAAGTATCCGGCGCGCCCGTCTTCCCAGGCAATAATATTACCGCCGTAGTCATCGTTAATAATTTTTGGGTTTTGTTGTGTGGCGTTACCCTGAGTGTCGTTAACCACTGTGCCGTAGGTGGACCAGAGAGGTTTAGGCGCATTTTCTGCATAGATAGGACTGGTCAGTAACAGGAAAATTAAAATGTAAATGGTTTTCATGCGGCAACTCCCGCTAATTTCATGGAGATTACCTTTGAAACCCCGGCATCTTCCATGGTTACCCCATAGATGTTGTCTGCTACAGCCATAGTGCGTTTATTGTGGGTAATGACAATGATTTGGCTGTGTTGAGAAAAGGTTTCAAGCATTTCCGTAAAACGGCCGATGTTGGCGTCATCCAGGGCAGCGTCAACTTCGTCCAGGAAAACGAATGGGCTGGGCCGTATTTTTAAGAGGGAAAATAGAATCGCGATGGCGGAAAGGGCCCTTTCTCCTCCGGAAAGCAATGGCAGGGGGAGCCATTTTCGTCCCGAAGGCCTGACGGAAATATCAATGCTGGCATCCAGCGAAGAGACGCCTGGAGAAAGCGTGATCTTGGCTTCCCCTCCGACAAAAAGCCTGGAGAAAGTTTCAGAGAAAATGGTTGAGAGTTGTCGCATGGTTTGCATAAATGTTTCCTCCGCTTTTAAATCGAACTCGGTGATCAGGCTCCTTAAATTCTCGCGAGCAGAATTTAAATCCGCCAGCTGGGTTTCAACAAAAGAAAGGCGTTCTTTTTCTTTTTCAAATTCTTCAATGGCTAAAAGATTTACCGGTTCAAGCGAACGGAGAATTAGCTTGCCTTCTTCGATCTCTGCTTTAGCTTTCGAAACGTTTTTTATTTCTTGAGGCAGTTCTGACAGCTCTTCCAGGCTAAGATTATAATCCAGAGATAGTCTGTCACGGATAGCGGTCATTTCCCCCTCTAATTTTGCTAAGGCAATTTTCAGGGAGATCCCTTCATCCTGGGTCTGGCGCTCAATCTTGTCTTCGCTGCGAATTTTTTCTTCTAAGGCTGCAATTTGGTTTGATAAGGCTTCTTTGGCCTGTTTTTTTTGGGACAGCAGGGTAAGCGTTTCCCGTTTGTTTTTAGCTTCTTCGTTTTTGGTGTTTAGATTATTGAGCTGGCTGCGGTGAGCGTCCAGGGCAAATCTATTTCTTTCTTTTTCCTGGTCGATCTTTTTGACTTCTTCTTCCAGCATCTCTCGTTTTAGTTTGTAGGCTTCTTCTTTTTCATTGGACCGACCAAGACTAAGGCTAATCACCGAGTGCTTGCCAAAAGAGGCTAAAATTAAAGCCAATGATTCGATTAATTGAGACAATTGTTTAATTATGTCTTCCAGTAGTGAGGCAAGGGGGGTGCCGGTTAAGTCGAAGCCGGGCTTGGTTTGTTTCAGCTCTTGTTTTATCGCAGCGATTTTTCCTAAAATATCACGAGCTTTTTTTCCCAGGTCAGCAGCAACACTTTCTTCTCTTCTTACCTCTCCTTCCGTGAAGCGACGGTCCAGCTCAATGTCGCGCAAACGGTCTTTTTCTTCGTCAAGCTTAACTAGCGTTTCGTCTATCTCAACCCCCAGGTCCCTGAGTAGTATTTTTAAGGAGGTTAATTCTTCAAGGTCTTTCTCTTCGGTTTCTTTTTTAGCAGAGCTTTCCCGTTTAACTTTTTCTAATTCGGTAAATAGGTCTTTTTGCCTTTCAAGAATATTGGCCAGTAGCCGCTTGCTGAGGCCGAGGTCAAGCTCTTTGACCAGGGCTTGAACCTCAAGGTATCGCTTGGCTCGTTTGGCTTGGCCTTCCAGCGTGATAATGTGTTCGTTGACCTCAATTTTAAGATCGCTAATGCGCAGGATATTTTGTTCCGCGGAGATGAGTTTTTTCTCCGCGGATAATTTTCTTGTTTTATATTTGTTGATGCCCGCTGCTTCTTCAAAAACGGCGCGTCTTTCTTCGCCTTTGCTGGAGAGTATCGCGTCTACCTGGCCTTGAGTGATTATGGAGTAAGTCCCTTCACCCAGGCCAGTGTCCGAGAGCAGCTCTTTGATGTCTTTTAGGCGGCATTGATTTTTGTTAATAAAAAATTCACTCTCACCCTCGCGGAAAGTACGGCGCTTAATGGCGACCTCAGAAAAGGGCAAAGCAAATTTATTTGAGGAATTGTTAAAAACCATAGCGACTTCAGCCAGGGAAAGTGGTTTTCTAGAAGCGGTACCGGCAAAAATAATATCTGAAAGATTTGCGACTCTTAGATCTCTCGGATTGTCTTCACCCAGGGCCCAGCGAGTTGCATCCAGCAGGTTGCTCTTACCGCAGCCGTTGGGGCCAACGATAGCCGTGATGCGAGCCTCTTCTGGGAATTCAATCTGCGTTTGGTCGGCAAAGGTTTTGAAGCCCCTAAGAATCAAAGATTTTAGAAACATCTTAATTAAATCATAACACAAATTTATCTTTGTCATCAATAGAGATTGGTTGTTTGCAAGTATGAAAAAGAGTGTGCTAAAATGGCGTCAAACATGAGGAAGGTCTTTGTTTTTTTATTTTTATTTTTCATTTGTATTTCTTTGGTTTATGCTGATCTTGCAGAATTAGGCATTAATCCCCTCAGTATGGAAATTGGCAGCCGACCCTTAGGCATGGGGGCGGCTTATGCTGGTTTGGCTGATGACGTTAATGCGGTTTTGTATAATCCGGGTGGGATGGCCTGGGCCAAGGGGGTATCCCTTTCCATAACAAGCATGACTAATATTGCGGCAGTGCAGGCTTACCCGACTGGTTATGGTTCATCGTTCGGCTTTGCTGTGGTTACTAACAAAATATCTGATATTCCAATTCCTACCGGGATAGCCAATTCTGAAAGTAGTGTGGTTTTGTTGTCTTATGGGACAAAGCTTAGTTTTTTGCCCCAGTATGGTAAGCAGGACTGGCTGCAACGGATTGGTATTGGTGCAAATTTAAAAGGTTTAATGGGGCAAAGGCTAACCAGAACGGGTTTTATCGACAGATCCGCTTCGGGCTGGGATCTTGATTTAGGGTTTTTGTGGAAGGGAGATGATTGGTGGACCGCCGGGCTGTCCATGCAAAATATTTTACCTGCTCGGGCTTTGGGTGGTGGTTCAATAAAATGGGATATTGGCGGAGAAGAAGAAGGAATTCCGTCTGTGACGAAAATTGCCGCTTCTGCCCGAGTTATTGGTGACATTGATACCCCAATTTTTATGGAAGGCAGAGAATTAGTTATAAGCGGTGAGCTTGATTTCTCTTTGGCTAAACAAACCTTATTGCGCCTGGGTGGAGAATGGAATTTTTCCAAAGAATTTTATATACGAACAGGTATAATGCAGCAGTCTGGGGGACAGGGAGTTTCTTCCGATCTAAATTTTGGGGTTGGCTATCTTACTGAAAAGTGGGGGATCGACTTTGCTACTTATCGAGAGCCTGCTATGGGAGCTCGTTACTCTTATTTATCGGTGCTTTATTTCCCGCAAGATTGGATCGTTTTCAGGCGGCTGAGCTTTAACCAGCCGAGCATGATTTTGGAAGAGGCGATAGAGCAGATCTCTTTGGTAAATAATGCCGTTACTTATGATGAAAAGATCGAAGTTTTTGGCAAGGTTAAGCCGGGAGTAGATGTTTATATTAATGATTTAAGAGCTGCGATAGGCTCGGATTATTCCTTTAAAACCGTGGTGCCGCTGCATCTGAAAAAAAATTTGGTGGTTGTGGAAGCCCGCTACGAAAGCGAGAAAAAAACCTGGAAGTATAAGGTTCTTAGAAAGAAAAAAGTTGAGCTGGCTGAGGAGAAAAAAGTAAAAGAAGAGCTTGAACATGCGGTAACAAGCGAGGACAAAAAAACACTGGCAGAGAAGGAAAAAGAGATATTGAAAACCAAGGAAAAAGTTGAGACCCTGGTTACCATGGGTGTTATCGAGGTTAGTCCCGAGGCTGATTTTGCTATGGATGCCGGGATAACCAGGGGAGAGCTGGCGACCTGGCTGGTAAAGGCCTCCGGTGCGCCGCTGCCGGAAATTAAAGAAAATCTCTATGTTGATGTGCCGGCAACCCATCCGTTGGCCCCCTATATTTTTGTTGTTAATAAGTTAAAAATTCTGCAACATTTTCCCGACGGTACTTTTAGGCCGGATGCGCTTGTTTCTAAAGATGAAGGCGCGATTATCTTCAAACGTATTTTTCAACAAACAGGAACAGTCAGATGAAAATGATCAAATTTAAATATTGGGGCTCCATGCTTGGCGTTTTGCTGTTATTGATAACGCTGACCTGTGCCGCTAAGAAAGCCGAAGCTGAAGACAAGAAAGCTTTGACTAAAGGTGAGTTTATTGAACAGCTCTCGGCCGATAAACTTATGAAAGATAAGATTAAGGAGCTTGTTTCCTGGACCGTTGGATACGACGTTTCAAAAGTTAGCAAGGTTAAGCTTACGCCAACCATTACTTATGTCAAAGCAATCCCAAAACGAATGCCGCCGGATGGCAATACGGTGCTGGAAATTTTTGCCTCAGTTTATGATCCGGGAGGGCCGGAGAACATAGCCGGAGTCAGGGCGGACTTAAGCCCTATTGGCAGGTTGGCAAACACAAAGATGATAGATGAAGGGTCATATGGGGATAGGGTGGCGGATGACGGAGTATTTACCGTACAAACAAATGTTGCGCCAAAAACAACTCTTGGGCCTAAAGAGATTCCTGTCTCGGTGGCGAATAATAGAGGTTGGTTGGCGCGAGCGAAAACCACCTTGGATGTTGAGAAAAATCCAGCTATAATTGATGTCAAGTTTTTGCCAGAAAAAATACTGCCAGACGATCAGACACTGGCGACAATAATTGTCGAGATTGATAATCCGGGCAGGGTCGAAGATTTAAAAAGTGTTACGGCTGATTTTCGGGCTTTTGGTTATACTGAACTGTTGCCGCTGAGAAATGATGGTGAGGGAGGTGATGTTGTGGCGGGCGACAACAATTTTGTGGCGCAGTTTGTGGTGCCGTCTTTTACCAGAGCGGGTGATTACCGCATAAGAATAGGGGCTTCAAATCTAGTTGGAGGTTATATAGATAGGGATGTTGTTTTGAAGGTGACCAGATAATGTTGTCTACACTGACTATTGTTAATATTTTTAGCGAAATATTTGCCGCGGGTTTTTTGCTTGCCGGAGTTATTGTCTTTATAAAGAATTATTTTTCTTATAAAAAAACTAAGGATTTTTTCTTTGCCTTAATTTTCCTCAGCCTTTTTGTTTATGTTGCCACAACAATTATTTCACAAATGATGTTTAATCTTGGTCGTGAGGTTTCCGAGCTTATTCTGGTTAATAAAATTATATATGTGAGCATTGTTTTGTGCTCGATTTTTGTCTGGGCTTTTCTGGTTGAGCGCTTTGATTTGACAAAATTGCGCTGGAGCAATGGATTTCTAATTGGTATCGGTGGCCTTATAATCTATCGCATCCTGGCCTCTACGGTTAATTTGATATATCGCGAGGGAATAATCGAGCCAATTGTAGACTTCTCTTTGTTTGTGCCAGCGAAGCAGGTTTTTGCCCTGATGTGGTTAGCCTTAGCTCTTTTTGCGTTTTTTTCAGCGATAAAATCAAAGGGTGGCAGAAGAACCCTTACTATGTATTTAGCCTCTTCCGCTGTGGCCTTTTTGTTTGTGTTGTTGTTTTCTTTCCTGTATGTGCGCTTTGGTGAGCCGGGCTATTTAGTTGCTTCCTGGAGCTTAATCCTGTTAGCGAGTCTGGGCTTTCTGTTGGCAGAATTGATTCCAATGGACTCGTTTGAAGCCAGGCAACCGCTGCGTTTTTTTAGGACGCGCTTGTTGTTTAAGCTTCTGCTAATTTTTGTTTTGTTGATTGTAATTCTTTTTGAAACTACTACTCTGGCTACTATAAATATCAGTAAAGATGCGCTGTCCAAGGTGATCCTATCCAATTATTCCAGGGCGGCAGAAGATGTGGCGGAAGAAATTGAAAGCTCGAGCGGGGAGCCTTCTTTAGTCTACCTGCAGATGTTGCTGGCTAAAGCTAGAATCAAAGGCCAGGGGGTAGTTTTTCTGGTTGATCAAGAGGGCAGGCTTATTTCTCATCCGGACAGTAACAGAGCCATACAAAAAGAGGATTTTTCTGGAAACCAGGCGGTGCGGCAGATTTTAAAAAAAGTTAAGGGAGAGGGGGAATTTCGTGATGAGCTGGGCAGCCTGATGGTTGGAGCTTACGTGCCGATAAATAAATTTGGTTGGGGGGTAGTAGCCCAGGAGCCCATGGCCTCAGCCTATTTTGAAATGCGCAGATTAGAAACAAACTCTCTTGTTTTTGTCATCCTGGGGATTTTATTGACGGCTTTGGTGGGGATATTTTTTGCCCGGTCTATCGAGAGGCCAATTAAAGAACTTACTCTAGGCACAGAAGCAGTGGCCAAAGGAGATCTGCGCTGGCAGGTTTTGGTGAATTCCTCGGATGAGATTGGTCGATTGGCAGCGGCCTTTAATCAAATGACCAAGGATTTGCGTGATAGTCAGGAGCGCCTCGTCCTGTCAGAAAAGTTGGCTTCTTTGGGGACAATGGCGGCTGGCATGGCGCACGAAATTAAAAATCCACTGGTTTCCATCAGAACCTTTACCCAGATCTTGCAGCAGAAATGGGATGATCAGGAATTTAGAAATAAATTCTCTTCCATTATCCCGCATGAGATTGAGCGCATTAATCGTATTGCTGAAAGTTTATTGAAATTTGGCAGGCCGATGAAGCCTGAGCTGGCCAAGCTAGAGGTTAATCTGCTTTTGGATGAAGTTCTCTTGCTTTTTGAGAGCGAGTGCAAGAAGTACAATATCAGAGTTGCCAAGAAACTGGCAGAGCTGCCGGAGATAACCGGCGATGCTGGTCAATTGCAACAAGTTTTTGTTAATATGATTAAAAATGCGATTGAAGCAATGCACGAAAAAGGTGGAGAGCTTATTATTAAAACAGATCTGGGGGAAGTGGTGAGACTTGGCAAAATAGAAAAACAGGGAATGAAAAAAGGTGAGGATATGGTTTGGGGCGAAGGAGAAGCTCTAGCGGCACCGATCCCCGTGGTTTTTATTGAAATTACAGATACCGGGGAAGGGGTCTCCGATGAGAATCTGAAGAGTTTATTCGATCCATTTTTTACCACTAAGATGACGGGTACTGGAATGGGATTGCCAATTACTTTACGTATTATTGAAGAGCACAAAGGATCAATTAAGGTGAGGAGTCGGCCAGGGATGGGGACTACGTTTATTATTACTTTACCTCAGACAATTAATGTGTAGCTTTTTTTAAGAAGCTGTGTATGCCATTTTCCAGCAGCGTATTCATATTTTCAAGAAGATCGCTTTGGGCCAGGAAAAACGATTTTTCTTCTGAACCGGCAAACAAAATGTTGCCGCTGGTTTTATAAATTACCCCTTCAATAGTTATAGTATTTGACGTTTGTTCTTTATATTCTGCGCGCATAATAGGTCTTCGATATTATTATCGTGCGCGGAAGCCAAAAACTTGCGTCAGTCAGTCAAGATTGTTATAATGCATGCTGCAATGGCAATGTTTGAAAGATTTACCGAAAAAGCCATCAGAATAATTATGGCCGCGCAAGAAGAGGCCAAACGGCTTGGGTCTCCTTTTGTTGGGACAGAGCATCTTTTGCTTGGTATGTTGCGTGAGGGCGAGCCCATAGTCATCAAAACCCTGGAATATTATAAAGTCGACGCTAAAACTATAAAAGAGCGTATTGAAGTTGGGTTAATGGATGAGCAACAAGGAGAGAAAGATGGTTCCGAAATTCCATTTAATGCCCAGGTTAAGTCTGTGATTGAGTTAGCCTGGGATGAGGCGCGGGGTTTGGGCCATAGCTATGTTGGGGTTGAGCATCTTTTTCTGGGAATCCTGAGGGCAGAGAAGGGTGTTGTTGGTGATATTCTGGCTGAATTGGACATTACAATTTCTTCAGCCAAGAGCCGTATTATTACAGTTTTGGGTGAGGTTGGCACTTACCAAAAACAGATGCCGCGACCCAGCCGCACTCCGATTCTTGACGGATTTAGCCGCGACATGACTGCTTTGGCCAGAGGAAGAAAATTAGATCCTGTGATCGGCCGGCATAGTGAAATAGAAAGGGTAACTCAAATTCTGTCACGCCGCAAGAAGAACAATCCGGTTTTAATCGGGGAAGCTGGAGTGGGGAAGACCGCAATTGTCGAAGGGTTGTCCCAAAGGATTGTGACTGGCAATGTGCCCCCACCACTTTTGAGCAAAAAAGTCGTGACCCTGGATTTAGGCTTGTTAGTAGCCGGGACGCGCTACCGTGGAGAATTTGAAGAACGGATGAAAAAAGTTATTTCGGAAGTAGGCAAAGACAGCAGTGTGATATTATTTATTGATGAGTTACATACTTTGATTGGGGCAGGGGCGGCAGAGGGAGCCATGGATGCGGCCAATATACTGAAACCGGCTTTAGCCAGGGGGGAATTGCAATGCATTGGTGCGACGACTATTGACGAATTTCGTAAAAAGATAGAATCCGATCCGGCGCTTGAGCGCAGGTTTCAATCGGTCATGGTTGAGGAGCCTTCGGTGCCCGAAACCATTGAGATATTAAAAGGCCTGCGCGAGCGCTATGAGGATTTCCACAGAGTTAAAATTACCAACGATGCTTTAGTGTCGGCGGCACGTTTGTCCGCTCGTTATATCGCGGATCGGCATTTGCCGGATAAGGCGATTGATTTAATTGATGAAGCCTCTTCAAGAATTATGCTTAAGTCTTCTGTCGCTCCGCCTGAATTGATAGAGGTGATGAAGGAAATTGAGAAACTAAAAGCAGACAAAGAAAAAGCTGTTGAAAAACAGGAGTTTGAAACGGCAGCGCAACTCAGGGACAAAGAAGAAACGTTGCGTTTAAAATATGAGGAAATTGCGAAGCAATCAACCGGTTTGAGCCGCGAAGGGTATCCGGAGGTAACCTCAGAGGTTATTGCTCAGGTTGTTTCCGCCTGGACCGGTGTGCCGGTGACTCAATTAACCGCGGAAGAAACACAGCGGCTACTGGACATGGATGATGAGATAAAAAAGAAGGTGGTGGGCCAGGATGAGGCAATTTCTGGTATCTCTAAATCTATTCGGCGGGCACGGGCTGGCCTAAAAGATCCTAAAAGACCGATTGGTTCTTATATCTTTCTTGGCCCTTCAGGGGTTGGGAAGACCGAGCTGGCTAAGCGTTTGGCTGAATTTCTCTTTGGTGATGTCGATGCGGTAATCCGTATCGATATGTCGGAGTATTTGGAGCAGCATACAACTTCGCGTTTAATTGGCTCTCCCCCGGGCTATGTTGGTTTCGGTGAAGGTGGGCAGTTGACCGAGTCGGTGCGCCGCCGCCCGCATTCAGTTGTGCTTTTTGATGAAATTGAAAAAGCTCATCCTAATGTAATGAATGTCCTCTTGCAAATATTAGATGAAGGGCATATTACTGACGCGCAAGGCCGTTCGGTAGATTTTAAAAACACAGTTGTAATTATGACCAGCAATGTGGGGGCCGAGCTTATCCAGAAAGAAACCTCCATGGGTTTTGCTCGTCATGCTGACGTGCAGGCTTCATATGACAGGATGAAAGAGACTGTGTTAGAAGAGCTAAAAAAACAGTTTAAGCCGGAGTTTCTTAATCGCGTAGACGCCAAGATTGTTTTCCGCCCATTATCCCGCGAAGATTTAGGCTGTATAATTGAGATTATGATGAAAGATATTAATACTCGCCTGGAAGAAAAGGGCATTGCTCTAAAAGTTTCAAAAAATGTGAAAAAATTCTTGGTTGATAAGGGTTATGATCCGAAACTGGGCGCCAGACCTTTACGTCGCGCGATTGAGGAGTATGTGGAAGATCCGCTATCTGAAGAGGTGCTTAAAGGCAAATTTGGCTATGGTAGCAAGATTAATCTGAGGATTGAAAAAGACAAGATAATTTTTTTTGGTAACAAAGGTAAATCTTTGACCT
>METP01000007.1 GCA_001771365.1 candidate division WOR-1 bacterium RIFCSPLOWO2_02_FULL_46_20
CCTCCCTATATCATGCCAGGCTTTATCCTTTATTCATCCGCGCTGTCGTCCCAACAACAATTGAGAATACATACTAACCGACCCGTTCTTATTTGCCTTCTTTCGCACAAACATATAAATATTTTAGCCTGGGACACTCAAATCGCAACATTTTACTAGGAAAATTAGCTCATTTTGAGGCAAGTGCGGAAGTCAGGAGCGCATTCTAGCTGCGAAATAATTCAAGGAATTTGTAAAGTGAAATTTTCATGAAAGAGCCCCGAGGAATACTTGTCAGGAAATTTTAGAAAAGAAGGAGATAAGAAATGTCAGGATTTAGGATCGGATTTTTTTTGCCATGGTTGAGCAGACGAGGCGGCGCTGCAAGCGCGGCAGGGAAGCCGGCGGCAAAAACCGCGGCGCTTCCGGAAAATTTTGCCAGGGCACCGGAAAAGCTTAGGGGTTTTGATTTCGAGCCGATTGGTGTCTAAATCCAAGGGCAAAGGTTACCATTTATCGTGAAAAAATTTGAGTTGCCGGGCCGCGAGAAAAATGTGTTTGATGCCGAGCAAGGAACAAAGCTGGCAGTTTTGCAGGAGTATTTAGCTGCTGTACAGGAGAGTCTAAAAGCTGTCAAACCAATTTTAAGATAATGTGAAATTTCCTGGTAAAGGATACGATAAAGAAGCGGAGACAAACAGATGTTAAGAGAATTTAGATGTAAATTTTGCCACAGACTCCTGGCCAAAGTAGGCGAGGGTAGTAAAGTAGAAATCAAATGCCCCAAGTGTAAGACCTTGAGTCTGTACAACGAAGAAACCATTGTTGTCTACGAGGTTCCGGAAAACAACGTCACCAAAAAAATCATTGAGCGTGGCATCGTTAAGTACGATTTTTTGAAAAACTAACGCAAAAGCGCCAAAGACGCTGAAGCGCCAAATAAAGAAGCGATCTGGACAATGCCGATTGAGGTGAGAGCCGCGGTGGCGGTAGGGTTGTATGCGCAATTTTCATTCTTGTTTGAGCAGCTAGGTGTAATTGGTACGGTAGATTTAGTGCAGCAGCACACCACGCTTCATGACTTTCATTTGCCTTTTCCAGAAGAAGCTCCCGCCACAATTGTAGCGGTTGGAAAAGACGGAGGCACAGAAGGCTTGAGCGACCAGGATTTAAGGAGGGGGGAGCAAAAATGGTTGAGGGCATTGCAAGAGGTTCCTTGCTTAGGCCGGAGGCAAGAATACCGCAAAGTATGTTAACTTCAAGGACAAGGTATTCAAAGGCAACCAGGATGCTGGGAAAAGACGCGGTTGCCCACTGGAATGTGAAAAATCAAAGATTACTAGATACCTTTGGGGTAAGAATAGTTGGGGTCGAAGAAATGGAATTAAAACCAGCGGTAAGAACGCAGGGTAATCTGGAGCTTCTTTTGAGCGAAAGGGCGTCGCTGTCAATGGCGCTTTCAGCGCTGGCGGTGGCACTCAAAGGCAGAGGGGATTTATTGGAAGTTCCAAAAGATGAAAGGAGTGGGCTGAAAACTCAATATAAAGAGGCGGCCGATCTTCGGGCCGCGGCCACCGAAATGGAGGCGCTGCAGAGCATTGTTGATGAGAATGCGAATATCGCGTTTCTGGTGAGGGTTGGCGAAGGCGGGGGGGATGCCGGGAGAAGGAAACCAGGCGAAGCCCTGAATGCTTCTTTGTTTCCCGGTCAGCTTATTGTTAATCGCCAATATGTTGGACTTTCGGTTGATGATCTGGAACGAAGAGGAGTCAAAGTCTATCGTATTGCTACCGATCCAATTGACGGCACCGGAAAGACCACCCTCTCCGAGCCGAGCGCTTTAACCTCAATACTGATAGTTGACGGAGAAATAAAAACCGTGCCCGATATTTATATGGAAAAGCTGACCTTGGACGAAAGAGCTGCAAGAGTGGGTCTAAACACAGATGAAACACTGGAAAAAGTTGTGCAAGGCCTGTCCGACAGTCACCAGGTTTTGCCCGGCGAGATCAACGGGTTTGCATTAAAGAGGGATCGGCACCCAATCGAACTGTTGCTGACGCTGGGGATCAATATGGTGTTGGACTCCGACGGAGATCTTCTCCCCTTGGTAGGGCCTGGTGCGCAGCCCGGAGTTTATGAGAATGGTCTTCCATTGCATGCCGGAATCGGTGACACGGGCGGCGCGGCTGAATATCTTATTGCCGCGGCTGCCAACCACTGGCTGGGCGGCGAATCGCACGGGAGATTTGTGAGCGCTAAAGGGATGAAGAAAGGGTGGGAAGGGAGATACGACTATACCGATGAAGATCGTCAAATAATTGAAGGAGCCGGCTTCGAACTGAACAGAAATTACCCGATCTCCGAACTGATTGATTTAAAAGACGGGTCGGCTGTTTTTGGTGGTATAACCAGTAATTATCATTTTCCTCAACTCTCCGGCGTCTACGTGGGAGATAACTATGCTCAAGTTGATGTCATAAAAGTTGGCGCTTCCGGCAGATTTACAAAGAGGCGTTTTACTTTCTTGTTCAGTCAACCGCATGCGCAAATGATAGAAAATTTTAGTCCGGTAACGGAAGTGCTTATGCACTGTGATGTCCGTGATATTCGCGGCGAGATAAAGACCGTTCTGGGAAATTCTTCCAGGGCAGAGAGGTTGCACAGGGAGATAGCGCTTTCGCTGTACCAGGTTTTTAACATCCGCAACGGAAAGTTTGAGGTTGATGAGGCAAAGATGCAGGCATTAGGTGACGAGAGAACGACGGCAATTGTTCATGACCTGACGGAATTAAAGCCGGATTGGTTTGTGTAGTCATCACTATAATTCAAACTAAAAAAGGCCCTGGTTGTCCGGGGCCTTTTCTTGTTTAAATATACAGCATGAATTTACCGATTAGTCCCAATTGTCCGTTTCCGAGAGGCGTACCTAGAGCGTTTTGGTTAGGTCTTTTAGACCTTGGCTTCGAGAGTGGCGATTCTTGTTTCGTGGTCTTCGAGCTTTTCTCCGTGCCGGCGGGATTCCAGCCGGCCCATTCTCTGTTCCGTAACAATATCATCGAGCCGTTTCATTATTTTGTCCTGGCTGGTCAGGATATCATCTTTTATTTCTGATTTTAAATCAGCCAGATCATCTTTAGTCGAGAATCTTTTCAGATCATCTTTAGTTGCGAATCTTTTCAGATCATCTTTGGTCGCGAATATTTCAGATAATTTTTCTATATCTTTGTTTGTTATGGCCATGCTGCAATGATTCTAGCAAACTAATTAATACCGTGCAAGCTTTGCTTGAGCACGCTCAAGGCTGCTTCATGCAGACCTTCGGGATAAGTCGGATGCGCTTGAAAACTGGCGGCTAATTGCTCGATGCTTAAGCCCTGCTTGGCCGCCAGGGCCACGGCGCCGACCAGGCTGGTGGCTTCGGCGCCCAGAATGTGAACCCCTAAAAGCTTGCCCTGGGCGTCAGCAATGACCTTAATAAAACCCTCAATCTCCCCCATGGCTTGAGCAATGCCTAATGCTGCATAAGGGAATTTGCCGACTTTTACTTCGCCAAACTTTTCCCGGGCTTCTTTTTCTGTTAATCCGACACTGCCGATCTCAGGATGAGTATAGATGCCAAAAGGGATGTTGTCATAAGTAAAAGTTTTGTTGCTTCCCATGGCGTTTTCTGCCGCGATCACGCCTTGCTCATATGCCACATGCGCCAGCATCTTGCGGCTGACCAAATCGCCCGCCGCATAGACTCCAGACACGCTGGTTTCCATTTTTTCATTCACCCAGACGCTTCTTTTATCCATTTTCAGGTTCAGAGCCTCCAGGCCAGCAAGGTTGGGGGTGCGGCCAACGCAAATTAAGGTTTTGCCGCAGGATTGGGCCGAATCAAAACAGATGTTGGTGATAATATTTATTTTTTTGCGTTTAAGAAGACGCTTAACCAGCGCGACGACTTCTTCATCAACGCCAGGGAGTATCTCCGGTAAGACTTCGTAAATTGTAATCTCTGTTCCTAAAGCAGAAAATATCTGTGCAAAGTGTAAGCCAATAACTCCGCCGCCCACAATGTCCAATTTTTCAGGCGCTTCGGTACAATTTAGCGCAGTCTCACTGCTAAAGAATTTTTTGCCGTCCAGAGTAACGCCGGGAATAGCAGCGGGGGAAGAGCCGGTGGCAATAATCAACTTACAACTTACAATTGACAACTTACGACCTTCTGGCCTGGTAACTTCAACTTTCCCGGCTTCCAAAACTTTGGCTGTTCCGTAGATGACCTCAACCCTGTTCTTCTCCAACAAAAATCCAACACCTTTAACAATCTTGGCAATGATCTTGTCTTTTCTTTCAATAACTTTTTTAAGGTCAAGAGCCGGCTGGCCGGCGGCAATCCCAAAATTTTCTGCTTTTTGTATTTGCTCATAAAGGTTGGTGCAGGCAATGATGGCCTTGGTGGGAATACAGCCGCGGGTAAGGCAAGTACCGCCGACTTTATCTTTTTCAATTAAGGCAACTTTGGCGCCAAGCTGGGCCGCCCGGATGGCCGCCGCATACCCCCCAGGCCCGCCGCCGATTACAATAAGATCATATTTTTGCATTTTATCCCCAGAAGATTAATTTGATCGCGATGACCAGCATAAAGAATCCAAAAATGCGGCGCAATTGTAAATCCGGCATAAGATTGGCAAAGTAGGCGCCGATTAATCCGCCAAAAAAGAAACCCAGACAGAGCAGGACAGCCCAGCCAATGTTAACATTGCCATTTTTCCAATAGTGCCAGGCAGCGAGCAAGCCGATTGGCGGGATCATCATGGCTAAGGCGGTTCCCTGTGACAGGTGTTGGCTCAGGCCGTAAAAATAAATTAAGGCCGGAACAACCAGGGTAGCTCCGCCGATGCCTAAAAGGCCGCTAAGGATGCCGGCGGCGAGACCAATAATGAATAGGCCGAATGTCGGCATTATTGCAAAGCCTCTCGCACCAGCTGGCTAACGAGCTTTCCGTCAACACCGGCATGCTTGCCTGATATTTCTTTCATAACCTTGCCCATCTCTTTGATTGAGGCAGCCCCGGTTTCCTTAATGGTTTGTGCAACGATTTTCTTAACCTCATCGGCAGAAAGTTCGGGAGGGAGAAATTCGGCAACAATCTTTAACTCTTGTTCATGCCTGGCAACTTCCGCGGTCCGCTCAACTTTTTTAAATTCCTCAATAGATTCCTTGAGCTCTTTCGAATATTTTATAATAATTTTAGTGATTTCCGCCTCCGGCAGCTCTCCCCGGGCGTTTACGTACAGAATTTTGCTCTTTAACATGCGCAGCGTTGATAAGCGCAGCTCGTTTTTCTCTTTCATAGCCTTTTTGAGCTCTTCATTTATTTTATTAAACATAGCCGGCCTCCTTGTATGACCTGATAGCCTATTATAGTCAAAATTATATGCTTAAGTCAAAATCTTTGTGGTAAAATACAGATAGTTGTTATGGCTGGCTTGAAGGATAAAAGAATCTGCGTGTTGATGGGTGGCCGCTCGGGTGAGCGCGAGGTATCGCTGCGCTCAGGCAAAAAAGTTTTTGACTCACTCAAAAAGCAAGGCTTCAATGTGATTTCTTCTGACCTGGATGATGACTTGATCGGCAAACTCAAAGCGGAAAGAGTAGACGTGGTCTATATCGCCTTGCATGGCCGTTTTGGCGAAGATGGGATAGTGCAGGGGATGCTGGAATTGGCCGGTTTTCCCTACACCGGATCAAAGGTGTTGGCTTCGGCTCTGGCCATGAATAAATTAGCGGCCAAGCGAGTTTTTAATTCTGTCGATATTCCTACGCCGCATTACATGGAAGTTGATTTTCGAGGTAATCTTGAGAAAGAAATAGCCAGAATTATTAAAGTTTTCCGTTTTCCTCTGGTGCTTAAGCCGGTTTCAGAAGGGTCGAGCCTGGGGGTTAGTTTAA
Organism: candidate division WOR-1 bacterium RIFCSPLOWO2_02_FULL_46_20; assembly: GCA_001771365.1. GTDB lineage: Bacteria > Margulisbacteria > WOR-1 > O2-12-FULL-45-9 > O2-12-FULL-45-9 > O2-12-FULL-45-9-A. The sequence goes on from METP01000007.1 coordinate 5,923, forward strand.
TCAAAAAAGCCGATCAATTGGAAAATATCTTAGCCGAAACTATTGCCAGGCATGGTGAGGTTTTTATTGAAGAGTTCATCAGGGGTTGTGAGGTAACCGTTGGGATCCTGGGCAATCAAGCTTTGCCTATTCTTGAGCTGGTGCCAAAAAATGAATTCTACGATTATCAGGCCAAGTATACCGAGGGGCTAACCGAATTTATCTTGCCGGCCAGACTCGAGCCGGCAGTTTATCAAAAAACGCAAGCAGTGGCTCTGGCTGCACATCGGGCCCTGGGTTGTTGCGGCGTCTCCCGCGTAGATATTAAAGTTGGCCTGGATAATACCCCCTGTGTTCTGGATGTAAATACGATTCCCGGGATGACCGATCGCTCTGATCTGCCAGCCGCGGCAGCGCACGCGGGTATTTCTTTTGGCGAATTAGTTTTAAAAATACTTGAGAGCGCGTATTAGATGGTAAGAAAACGAAAATTCCTCCCCCTGGTTATTCTAATTATTGTGGTCGCGGCCGCCATGGCCGCAATCTATCTTTCAACTTTGCCGATTTGGGAAATAAGGGATGTGGTGGTTAATGGCGCGCGGCAACTTTCAGCCGATGAAATTAGAGCCCTGGCCGGTATCCCCCGTTCCGGAAATTTGTTTTGGACCAGTTTTTCCAGGGCCCGGTCGAACTTAAGTAAAATTACTGCGATAAAAAATGTCCATTTTTACCGCATTCCTCCCGGGACGGTTTTGATTAGCCTCACCGAGCGTCAGCCCCTGGCGGCTATTGTTTTTTCTGAAAGATCAGTGGTGATTGATAAAGAAGGTTTTATTATTAACAGGAATGAAAATCTAACCTTAAATATCCCTAACATGGTTGATTTGCCTGTTATTTCCGGCATTAATGCCAAGAGGGTTTTGCGAGCCGATAGGGTTAGCGAAGAAATTTTGTTGATCGTTTCTAATATTATTTTAAAACTAAAGCCTTTTTTGGAAACTCGCAAGATGCAAATCAATTTAGGCGAATTGGAGAATGTAAGTTTCTTGCTGGACGATCTATTATTGGTCAGGATGGGGAATGCCAGGGAGGTCAAGCGCAAAATGGAGGTCTTTGAAGCGCTCCTGCCGGTAATCGCGGATAAGTGGACGCTGGTTAATTATGTGGACGTGAGTTATCCCGACAATCCGGTTATTAGCTACAAGTAGCGGTTATTTGCATTTGGTATTAGCTATGCTACAATATAAGTCACGGGGGGCGTGTTCACATGAACGAAAACGATATTAGAAATTTTGCTACAATCAAGGTTTTCGGCATAGGTGGCGGCGGCACAAACGCGGTAAACCGCATGATTGGCGCCGGCGTCAAAGGGGTGGAATTTTGGGGTGTAAATACCGACCTGCAGGCTTTATCTGTTTCTCTGGCCGATCATAAATTGCAGTTGGGCGAAAAATTAACCAAGGGTTTAGGCACGGGGGCTAATCCGGAGGTCGGGCAAAAGGCAGCCGAAGAGTCACGAGAAGATATCAAGCTGGCCCTGGAAGGTTCGGATATGATCTTTTTAACGGCCGGCATGGGTGGAGGCACGGGGACCGGGGCCTCTCCGATTATTGCTGAAATTGCCAAAGAGCTTGGTTGCCTGACTGTGGCTGTTGTTACCAAGCCATTTCGTTTTGAGGGCCCGGTTAGGATTTCTCAAGCTGAGACCGGTGTAGCTTTACTTAAAGAAAAAGTCGACGCCCTAATTGTTATTCCCAACGACAAGTTGCTGCATGTGGTAGAAAGAAAAACCTCGATTATTGAAGCTTTTAAAATTGCCGACGATGTGCTGAGGCAGGGGGTCAAAGGGATCTCTGATCTAATCACTGTCCCGGGCTTGATCAATCTCGACTTCGCTGATGTCAGGACTATTATGTATGAAGCCGGCTCGGCCATGATGGGGATTGGGACAGGATCGGGCGAAAACCGGGCGGTCGAAGCGGCCGAATCGGCGATTTCTTCTCCTCTTCTGGAAGAGACAATTACCGGAGCCAAAGGTGTTATCTTTAATGTCACCGGCGGGTCTGATCTGACCCTTTATGAAGTCAATGAAGCGGCTGAAGTTATTTACAATGCCGTTGATCCGGATGCCAATATTATTTTTGGCGCGGTGATCGACGAAAAATTGCAAGGCGATATAGTGGTCACGGTCATTGCTACCGGGTTTAGACCATCTCCAAAAAAAGAGATAGAAAATTTGCCCTTCTTGCGTCCGCGTACCGCGCGCGCCCCATCATCTTTAAACAATAAGGAAAACATCGAACTGCCGTCGTTTATGAAGTAGGTGTAATCATTTTCTGATCTTCCTCCTCTTTTCTATATAATTGGCTGCAAATAGACTGAAATTATTTTGATTTTGCTGGGATAAAGAGGTAGACTATATCGAGTTGCCCTAGAATCTTATTGATAACCCAAAGGGGGGTGACCTCAAGTGAATAATACTTCTTCAGGGACAGAAAACAATTCTCTAATTATTAAACACAAAAAGGGCTTTATTATGAGAATAAATTCTCTGATAGGCCGGAGTCAGCATGAAATCAACAGATATTATAGATAAAAACTTTAGGGAGGTTACATATGACCTAAAAGAATTATATTGCCGCCTCAGCGACGAGATATTATCGCATGAAAATGAAAAGCGTGGTGGTCCCGGGGAATATAATGCTGTTGTCTATTCAAAGGCAAAAGAGAACTTCTCCTCCTTAAAACATCTTTATAATAAAACATGGGAATTGCTTGTCGGCCAGGGACTTGAGGATCAAATCAACCCTCTTCATCAGCTTTATCGGTCGTTTTTCCAGAAAGAGATTCATGCTTTTTTTCTTGTTAGCCCTTTTTGCCGGCGGGTTTTTCAAAAGCCACTGGGATATGCCGGCGATTTTCGAATGTTGAAGTATATCTACGATGATCAGCTTGAAGGGGAAAATCTTTTTGCCAAGCTTATTCATTATTTCTCGATAAATCTTGAAATAGCCCAAGCGGTGAAAAATAGAAAAAATTACATTCTTTCAAAGATTGCAGGACAGAGAAAAGACGCGGACTTTTCTTTCATGAGCGTTGCTTCCGGCCCCGCAGTCGAAGTAGTCGAGTTAATGAAGGATAACAGCTCTATGAACGGCAGCATCCATTTATTGGACAGCGAGATCCAAGCGCTCAAGTCTGTCAAAGGGCAGATTAACAATGAAGTCTTAAAGAAGAAAAAAATCAGCTTGATCTGTCATCACAATTCTATTTATGATATTATTAAAAATCGTATGGACGTCAAGAAGCAGAATTTAATTTATACTACCGGCTTATTTGATTATTTGTCGGATAGGATAGCTTCCAGGTTGATTGACGATCTTTTTTCTCTGCTTAAAACTAATGGGGTATTGATCATAGGGAACTTAAAACATACGGGAAAGGTTTTGCGTGCTTACATGGAACTACTTGGAGAATGGTTCCTGAATTATCGGAATGAGGAGCAGTTGTTGGGCTTGGCCCACAATGTTGCTGATAAGGCCAAGATTTCGATTGAGAGGGATTCTACGGGCATTCAGCTTTTTCTGCTGATAGAAAAGATGGGATGAATTATTTCGCTTTCACCGGTTTGCTCAACGGATTGACCAGTCTTTCTCTTGGCGTATATTCTCTGGCGAGGGGCTACAGAAGCCAGTTGAACAGGTCGTACTCTTTATTCGCTTTCAGCGTTTTCTGGTGGAGTTGCGGCTATTTCTTTTGGCAGCTTTCTGCAACTTCAGAAGGCGCGCTGTTCTGGTCGAGATTCTTCATGTCGGGAGCCATCTTTATCCCGGCGACTTATTTTAATTTCTCGCTCAGGTTGACTAATAAATATCATGAAAAACGATGGCAAAGTCTGCTATCTTATCTCATCTGTTTTGTTTTTCTTGTCTTGAATTTTACCCCGCTGATCGTGGCGGGTGTATCAAAGAAGCTGTTTTTCGACTTCTGGCCTTTGCCGGGATTATTTTACATGCCGTTTCTGGCGATGTTCTTTTACTACGTTATTTATTCGCTGTTCATCATGTATTCGGTTTTCAATCAAGCAAGCGGGCACCTCAAAACGCAGATTATGTATGTTTTTCTTGGCACAATGATTGGCTTTGTCGGCGGTTCGACCAATTATTTACTTTGGTATGACATCCCGATCCCTCCTATCGCCAACATACTGGTTGTGGCCTATCCTTTATTTCTTGCTTACGCCATCACCAAGCATGAATTCATGGACATTCGGGTTGAGATCAGCCGTTCCGCCGCCTATGGTTTTGTCGGCCTTTTGATCATTGCTTCTTTTATCGTATTGAGCCTAGTGCCGCTGCCGGCCGCTTTGGTTGTATTTGCCAACGCTCTGCTGGCGCTTATCTGGGCGTTTGCCGCGCACCGTCTGCGCGACATTATCCAAACTCCGCTGGAAGAAAAATGGATCACCGGCTGGTATAACTCCGATAGATTGATTAATCAGATTGCCACAAAATTAATCCCGGTTATAGAGAAAAAAGACGTTTACAGAATTGTTGCAGATGAGCTCAAATCGGCTATTAAGATCAAAAACATTGAAGTTATTACTGGAAGGCCGCAGGTTGATTATCATGGCTTAACCCAAACAAAGAATGGCTTGGTAATGCCGTTTTCTTCTTCTGACGGGGTAGAGGGGGCTCTGATCCTGGGACAAAAAACATCTGAAGATCCGTATACTGAACGGGATATGACTATATTCAAAACAATAATGATCCAGTGTATGGCGATTCTCGATCGTATTCGCCCGTACGAACAAATTAAAAAAGAGCTGGATCGCTCGCAGCGTTTAGCTTCTCTGGGCACCATAACCGCTGGGGTGGCTCATGAAATCAGGAATCCATTAGGGATCATTCATTCAAAAACACAGAGACTCCTGGATAAACCAAGAGATTTGGAATACTTAAGACAATTTCAAAACGATGTCCTGGAAAACTCAAGACGCATCACAAAAATTATCAGGGGAATGCAAAGTTTGTCAAAGGTGAAGGAGAAAAAAGAGGTCAAGGTGAACTTGAACGATTTAATAGAAGCGACTTTGGCATTGATCCCTATAAGTCGTATAAGTTTGAAAAAAGGACTTGCCCCTGTTTCCGATATTATGGCCGATCCTGATGAGCTGAAACAGGTATTTATTAATCTGATCAGTAACGCTATCGAAGCTATGCCCGAAAGCGGGGAGTTAACCATTTCCACCAGCCAGGAAGGCACGAATGTTACGGTCCAATTTTCCGATACCGGCCACGGGATAGCGCCGGAAAATATCCATCGGATTTTTGACCCATTTTTCAGCACCCGCCACGAAGGGGCAGGCTTAGGCCTTTCGATCGCCCATCGTATTGTCGTAGAGAACAACGGGAGTATAGATGTAAAAAGTAAAGTGGGAGAGGGGACCACCTTTATTCTAAAATTTCCTGCGCTTTAACCTTGATCCTTTTTAAAGCCTGTTTCTCTTTTTTCGATATGCTTCTCAAAGGTTTCTAGAACTAATTTCCCCTCTTCTTTTAGACCCTGGCAGAATCGGTCTATCGTACCTATCAAATTGTCGCGCTCATAGGGTTTGGTAATGTAGTTAATCACAAAGCCATTGGTGGCTTTTTCCCATTTCTCTTCATCTTCCCAGGCAGTCAGCATAATAATTCCGATATCCGGACCGTACTCTTTTCTAACCTTTTCCAGAAATTGCAAACCGTCCATCCCCGGCATTTTTATGTCCAGCACGATCACGCGAACGCGATTGCCGCCCAGTCCGAACATAATCTTATTGTTCTTAAGATATTCTAAGGCTTCCATGGCGGAATAGGCGGTTGCCGTAGCATATCTTTCGGTTTCAGAAATTACCGTCGTGATTTCGTCGGCATAATTTCGCTCGTCGTCAACTATCAAAATTAGAGGTTTTTCCATTTTAACTTACCCCCCTGCTTTCATTTTCAATGATTTTACCACGAACCCGTTATTAAATCAAAACTTCGAATCAAATCATCTAAAATCTAACCATAATCGGCTTCGTTAAATCATATAAAACCTAACCCAAATATATGGGAAAAGCGCGCGCCCTATCATCTTTAAACAATAAGGAAAACATCGAACTGCCGTCATTTATGAAGTAAAGCTTTTCTCAAAACGTTCTTGACAGATAATTGGGGTTAAGTTATAATTACCTATTGATAATGATTATCAATATCATAAGTGTCATAAGGCCAGGTAAGAAATGAGAAACTTAACAAGAGCAACCGAGCATTTTAAGCAAGCGCTAAAAGAGAGAAAGCTAAGGTTCACCAGGCAGAGAGAGGCCGTTGTTAATATGTTCCTGGCCAGGGAAGGGCATGTGTGCGTAGATGAATTGTACTACACGCTGCGTAAGAGGTACCCGCACATTGGTTACGCCACCGTCTGCCGTACTATTAAACTTTTGCAGCAGGTGAATCTGGCTGCGGAAGTCAATTTCTTTGGCGGGAGAAGACGCTTCGAGCCTGCTTTTGAACGTCCCCATCATGATCATTTTATCTGTGAAAAATGCGGCCGGATAACGGAATTCGTTGACCCGGAGATCGAAAAAAAACAGGATTTGATCTGCAGGAAATATGGTTTTAAAGGAAAAAGACACTTGATGCAGATTTTTGGCGTTTGCAGGAAGTGTAACAAATAACAGAAAGGAGGTTTTTTTCTGCATCGTTAATGATAATGACTATCATTACCACTAAAGTCCGCGACAGATTATGTTTAAGGAGGATCGGGGAAGATGAAAAACATATTCTGATTGGTTTTGTCAATTATTGCTTTATTGGTGGTTTTGGCTTAACTGAGGCCAGCGACGATGTTTCGATTAAAATTATTATCGAGCGTGAATTTGTGTAACCATTATTTAGCCGGATGATGTTATAAAGGTGGGGGAATATATGCATGAGCTAGAGGGCAAAGTAAATCTCGATTTTTCAGGTATGCCAAAAATCGTTTTGGCAGGTAATCCTAACGTAGGCAAAAGTGTTGTCTTTGCCCACTTGACAGGACAGTATGTCACGGTGTCTAATTACCCCGGGACAACAGTAGAAATTAGTCGTGGCATTGGTAAATTAAAAGGTCAGCGGATTGAGATAGTTGATGCGCCCGGGATGAATTCTTTGACCCCTTCGTCCGAAGATGAGAAAGTCGCCAGGGATCTCCTGCTCAAGGAAGAGCCTGCCTCAATCATCCAAATTGCCGACGCCAAAAATTTACGACGCACACTGCTCTTAACGCTACAGTTAATTGAGACCGGCCTGCCTCTGCTCTTGGACTTGAACATGATGGATGAGCTAAAGCAGCGGCGCATGTCGGTTGATCGGCACAAGCTTTCAGAAATATTGCAAATTCCAATTGTCTTTACCGTGGCCACGGAAGGGGTGGGTATCTCGGAGCTCAAGAAAATAGCCCTGGAGGGGAAAAGATCGAGCCTTAAAATTAACTACGGAGAAAAGATTGAGCACGCTGTGGCTGATATAGGAAAGCTGCTGCCAGGTTTTTTTGTTTCCGGCAGAGCGATTAGCTTAATGTTCCTCTCTTATGACCTATCAATTGAGCTATGGCTGGTGGAAAGATTTGGGCAGGAAGTTTTAACCAAAGCACAGGCAATCCGTCAGGAGCTTCAGGCTAACTTTGCCCGCAAATTAAATCAGATCATCGGTGAAATCAGGCAGAGAGAGGTTGTTCGTCTGGTTAAGCGGGTTTTAACGACTAAGCCGGTCGCTATGCTCTTTATGCAGAGATTAGGTAATATTACCATGCGTCCTTTAACGGGGATTCCGATACTTCTGTTCATACTATACCTGATGTATAAGTTCGTCGGTGAATTAGCGGCTCAGCTGGGGGTAAATTATCTGGAGGAGGTTGTTTTTGGAACCTATCTTAACCCCTGGGCCAGCGGTGTGGTTGCCTGGCTGATACCCATCAAGTTTATTCAAGAGTTTCTGGTTGGAGATTATGGGATTATTACCATGGCTTTGACCTACGCTTTTGCCATTGTCTTGCCTATTATAACTGCCTTTTTTATCTTTTTTAGCCTGCTGGAGGATTCCGGCTATTTGCCCAGGCTAGCCATCCTTTTGAACCGTGCCTTTAGAATCATTGGTCTGTCGGGTAAGGCGGTTATTCCTCTGGTCCTGGGGTTGGGTTGCGACACGATGGCGACCATGACAACGCGGACATTAGAAACCAAGCGGGAGCGGATTATCGCTACTTTGCTGTTAGCCCTGGCCATCCCTTGCTCTGCCCAACTGGGCGTGATTTTGGGGATGATCGGAGGTTTATCAACCAAAGCGACAACTATCTGGGCCGGAGTGGTTATCGGCGTTTTATTATTAGTAGGTTTTATAGCGGCTAAAATTCTTCCGGGGGAATCATCCGATTTTATTTTGGAGATTCCGCCTTTGCGTGTGCCAAAGATTTCCAATATTCTGGTTAAAACGTTGGCGCGTTTGGAATGGTATCTGCGTGAAGCTGTGCCGCTGTTTATTCTGGGGACGATGATTCTATTTTTTCTGGACAAGTTCCAGCTTCTGGTAATACTGGAAAATCTGGCCAGTCCTATTGTGGTGAATTTTCTCGGGTTGCCGGCCAAGGCCACCCAGGCATTCTTAATCGGGTTTTTGCGCCGTGATTATGGCGCGGCCGGTCTTTTTGCTTTGGCCAGGCAGGGGTTAATGAGCCCCGTTCAGATAGTGGTAAGCCTGGTTACGATTACCTTATTTGTTCCTTGTATTGCCCAGGTTTTAGTAATGATCAAAGAGCGAGGGGCCAGGGTAACCTTTTGGATCGTGGCGTTTGTTTTCCCATTTGCTTTTTTGGTGGGTGGGATTTTGAATCTTATCCTCCGGGTAATGAGGGTCAGTTTATGAAGTGCCCTTTATGCGGCAAAGAGTTTAATAAGAGCGAGGCTCTGTGCAGCAGCTGTCCCTTTCATGACGGGTGCGACCTGACCAGGTGTCCCAATTGCGGTTATGAGTTTGTCAGTGAGTCAAAGGTTGTCAATTTTTTTAAGAAGTTGCTTGTAAAAAGGAGGAAAAATCAATGCCCAGCAGAGAAATAGATGAAATACTGGAGATAATTTGGATGAAAAAAGAGCAAGGGAAAAATGACTTGTGTGTTGTTGAAGCGGAGATTAAGGCAGAAAAACTGCAGAATCTTTTAAGTGATATGGAGGGGGATGGCTTGGTCGATGTAGCCAGGGATGGGGTGAAGTTCACCGCCAAAGGAGAAAGGTTGGCGGCGGCCTTAATTCGCCGTCATCGCTTAGCTGAGCGGTTATTGGTAGATGTCTTGGATACTCGGGAAGATAATATTGAAGAGCCCGCTTGTCAGTTTGAACATCTGGTTTCAGAAGAGGTGACCGAGGCTATCTGTACTCTTTTGGGTCACCCAAAAGTTTGTCCGCATGGTTTGCCGATTCCAGAAGGGAAGTGTTGCGAAACGGTACGTAAAGAGATAAAAAGCTTAATAGTTTCTTTAGACAAGGTTGAGGTGGGAGAGTGGGTGAGGGTTTCATATATTATGGCCCGTCACCATCCGCGATTGCACAAACTGATGTCTTTTGGTGTTGCCCCGGGAGTTAAAGTTAAATTGCATCAAAAGTCCCCCACCTACGTTATTCAAGTAGAAGAGACGCAGATAGCCTTAGAAAAAGAGATAGTTAGCGATATTTTTGTGCGCAGAAAATAAAATCATTTGGAGTTTATGAGCTCTTTGATCTTTGCCAGCAGCTCTTCAGCTTTAAAAGGCTTGGTAATGTAAGCGTCGGCACCCACTTCTTTGCCCCGCTCAATATCGGTTTTTTGGACTTTAGCACTCAAAATGATAATGAGAATGCTTTTGTGCTTCTCGTCAAATTTGAGCATGCGGCAAAGGTTAAAACCATCCAACTTTGGCAGCATAACGTCCAGGATGATCAAGTCCGGGTTTTCCGTGCGGGCTTTACTTAAACCCTCCATGCCATCATGGGCCAATATGATGTCGAAGTTGTTGGCTTCTAATCTCAAACGGATAGCCTCGGCCATGTCTTGGTCGTCTTCAATTAAAAGAATGCGTGTTTTTTTATTGTCCATTGGATTTTATTTTTGGGAGGCTAAAGGTAAATGTGCTTCCCCTGTCGATTTCGCTTTCAAACGAGATTATACCGTTATGCATTTCAACGATGCCCTTGCAGATAGACAGGCCAAGCCCCGCTCCCCTGGAGAGCGTTTCGTGTCCGGTCCCGATATGGACAAAGCGCTCAAACACTTTTGGAAAATCTTCCCTGGCAATGCCTTCTCCGTTATCTTTGATATAAGTCCGGATTTCTTTTTTCGCCTCTTCTATGCCGACAATTATTTTCCCGTCCTGGCCGGTGTGTTTGATCGCGTTGTCTATTAAATTGACAAAAACACGCAGGATTTGCTCCGGGTCAATCCAGAGCATTGCTTCTTTCGGGAAAGTTGTTTCAAGCGTAACGCTTTTATGCTCAGCTTTTGGTTTTAATAATTCAACGGCTTTCCGGCCAAGTTGCGTTATGTCTGTGGTTTGGCAGCGCAGATCCAGGGAATGAGACTCAATTTTCGCAATATCAAGCAGGTTGTCTAAGATCTTGGCCAGGCGATCAATATTGGCGCGAGAGGTTTCCAGGAGCTTTTTTTGTTTTGGGCCAATTGTGCCAACTATGCCGTCTTCTATTAATGATAAATTTTCTCTCACAACTGAAAGGGGTGTTCTTAATTCGTGAGAAGCAGTCGAGACAAACTCATCTTTCATCCGGTCAATGGCTTTTATTCTGGTTAAGGCGGCCAGGAATTTTCTGTTTTTTATGAAAAGTTCTTCGTGTTGTTCGTTGAGCAGTTTAGAAAAATAGTAAATGGTTGTGGCAAACAGGAAAAACGCCACACTGGTAAAAATAGCTTTGTTATAGATGGAAATAAGCAGTTGGTCCGGAGTCAGGCTAAAGCTGGTTCCATAGATAGGCAGGATGCCGAGATAGGCAGAAAGAAGCAGCCCCAAATAAAAAACAGCTGAGAAAAAAGCAATTAAAAATACGGCAAAAGAATAGTAAGAAAACATGCCAAAGCCCGAAACAATGATCATGACTAAATATAAAAACCAGTAGGGGCTTTCTACCCAGCCGGTGATATAGATCAAAAAGGTTATCGCGGCAATATCAAAAAACTGAAAAACCCCCGCCGCGGCGACTGCTTGCCAGAGCTTATATTCTTTCTTTAGTGCATATATGAGGTTGGCCGCTATGTTGTAAAGGCCAACGGAGATAATTAGCTCCAGGCTAAGGGGGGCATAGGCATTGCCGGTGTGCGAAAAGTAGATTAGAAATAAACCCAAGAAGACAAACGCGTAACGAAAGCCAATAGCCCAGGAAATTTTATTTTTTAAGTCTTCGATCTGTAAATAAACTTCGCGTTTCTGGTAAGTCATTGCTCAAGATTATACCTGCTCAGGCAGTTTTGGGCAAGCCCCAAAGTGATTGCTAAAAAAATACCCCTTTGGTAGAATAGGCCGGGGTGTAGAGATCTATGGCAGAAAAAAAAGGTTCCCGCGAAGTCCCGGAAATTGATTTATCCAATTATGCCATAGATGCCAAAGTGATTGGCATAATTCCGGCGACCATTGCTCATAAGTACAAATTGTTTCCCCTCTTTAAGGTTGGTGATACGATTACCATTGCCATGGCTGACCCCAAAAATATTGTGGCCTTGGACGAAGTGCGGGCGACTTGCGGTATGGACGTATCCATTGTTAAAGCCAGCTTGCCGGATATTCAAGACGCGATTACCGAACACTACGGGATTTCCGGCGTTGTGGATAATGTGGTAAGGGGATATCAGGCGCCCGCGGGAACCAGGGACAAGATGGCTATGCCGGTTGATGCGCCGATTATGAAGCTGGTCGACGAGATTGTTTCTCAGGCGATCAGAGAACGCGCCTCAGATGTTCACATCGAACCGGAAGCCAAAGATGTGCGGGTGCGTTATCGCGTTGATGGTTTGTTGCACCAGGAGCTTACTTTGCCGCAGCACATGCTGGCGCCGGTAGTTTCCAGAATAAAAGTTTTGTCCGGGCTCAATATTGCCGAATCCCGGGTGCCTCAGGATGGACGTTTTGAGATGAAACATGAGAATAGAAAGGTTGATCTTCGCGTTTCCACTTTTCCCTCGGCTTATGGCGAAAAAGTTGTTTTGCGTATTTTGGATAAAGCGGCCATGGTTTACAAGCTGGGGGAAATTGGTTTTTCCCAAGAGAATCTTGAGAAGTTTAAAAAAATTATCCGCAAACCCCATGGCATAGTTTTAGTAACCGGGCCGACGGGTTCGGGAAAAACCACTACGCTCTATTCCGCTTTGGCCGAAGTTGACAGCCAAGCATTAAATATTGTGACAATCGAAGATCCTATTGAGTTTGAGTTGCCGGGAATTACCCAATCTCAAGTTAATGTAAAAGCCGGTTTAACCTTTGCGTCCGCCTTGCGTTCTATTTTGCGTCAAGATCCCGATGTTATTCTTATCGGAGAAATTAGGGATATAGAAACTGCCACCATCGCGATTCAATCTTCGCTAACCGGACATTTGGTCTTTTCAACCTTGCATACCAATGATGCGCCGGGAGCCTTGACCCGTCTGATGGATATGGGGGTAGAGCCATTCCTGATTTCTTCGTCGGTTGAGGCGGTTTTAGCCCAGCGCCTGGTGCGTACGGTGTGTAAAAAATGCGCAGAAAAGTTACCGGCGCCGGAAAGCATGAAAAAGCAGTACCCTGATATCAAGTTTATTCACAAAGGCAAGGGGTGCAAGGCTTGCAAGAATATTGGTTATCGCGGACGTTTGGGAATTTTTGAACTTTTGCTTCTTGATGAAAGACTGCGGGAGATGATTAACGCCAGAGAAGCGAGCGATAAGATAAGAAAATACGCGACCGAGCAGGGGATGAGATCTCTATATTTGGACGGGTTGGATAAAGTTAAGGCTGGCCTAACAAGCTTGGATGAGGTTTTAAGGGTGACCGAACTTGATCAGGTTTAAATATAAAGCGATCAACGAAAAGGGCGATTTATTTCAAGATGAGATCGAAGCCGGCTCGTCGGAGGAAGTGGCGAGCCATTTAGGAGCCAAAGGCTACACCCCGGTCAATATTGCCGAGAAGCTGCCTCTGCCGGACTTTTCCCAGTTGTTGGACCCATCACAAATGATGCTAAAAATGCGCCATGTAAAAAGCCGGGAGATAATACTTTTTTTTAGGCAGCTCTCCGCCCTTTTTTCTGCCGGAGTTCCGCTCTTTGATTCCCTGCAGGCCCTGGAGGAACAGTTTGCCAAAGAGCGGATGTACCAGACAATTGTTAAGCTTAAGGACGATGTGGCTGCCGGCACATCTTTTTCCGGAGCATTATCGAAACACTCGGCGGTTTTTTCCGACTTGATTATTGCTATGATAGAAGCAGGGGAGCGGGCAGGGGTAATGGAAGATGTTTTAATTAAGATTACCGCTTTTTTGGAAAAAGAAGACCAGCTGAAACAAAAAGTCCGTGCGGCCCTGCGTTATCCTATCATGGTTATCACAGCTTTAACTATCGCTTTTACTTTTGCCATAATTTTTATTATTCCCAAATTCACTTCTATTTTTGGTTCTTTTAAGACCCAACTCCCTTTGCCAACCAGAATATTGTTGGGGATTAATTATGCCTTTACTAATTTCTGGTGGCTGTTATTGATTGCTGGAATTGGGGGTTATGCTTTATTTAAAACGTATAGTGCTACTCCTCTGGGCCGGCGGCAAGTGGATCTTGTTTTGCTTAAATTGCCGGTGGTCGGATTGTTGATCACCAAGGTTTCCCTGGCCAGGTTTTTTAGCATGCTTTCGGCCATGATCAGCAGCGGGGTTTCGGTGGTTAGTGGACTGGAGATAACTGCCAGAACGGCTGATAATGCCATTGTGGCCCAGACCATTGGTAAGATCAGGGAGCAGGTGATTGCCGGTATGACGTTATCCGACAGCATGAAAGGGCACCATCTTTTTCCTTCGACTTCGGTGCGCATGGTGGCGATTGGCGAAAAATCCGGTACCTTGGAGGGTATGCTTAAGAAGACTGCCGATTATTTTAATGAAGAGAGCGATAATACCGTGGCTGGTTTGATGAGCTTAGTCGAGCCGTTCTTGATCTTTTTCTTAGGCATGTTTGTCCTGCTCCTGGCTATGGGGATATTTCTCCCCATGTGGAGTATGATGCAGCTTTACAGCCAATAATATATTTTGCTTGACAGATATCATTAAAGGTTTATAATCTAGTCAAGAAGGAGGTGAGTATATGAAAAAACGGGGTTTTACATTAATTGAGTTGATTATGGTTATTGTTATCTTGGGTATTATTGCCGCGGTGTCACTCCCAAGGTATATCGATTTAACCAGTACGGCGAAGCAAAATGCAACCAAAGCGGCCTTGGGTTCATTAAGAGCGGTGGTTGCGGCTAAGTATGCGGAAGCCGCTTTGGCCGGCGCGGCTGCTTATCCCGCGATTACTGGCGCGTTGTTTGTGGGAGGAGAGATTCCCAGAGATGCCTATAATGATGATAACACTGTAACGGCAAACGCTGAGGATCCCATTGCCACTTTTGTTGATGATGGCGGGTGGGTATACAATTCAACAACCGGAGAGATCCGCGCTGACGTAGCAGGCGGACATGCCTGGTAGTAGTTAATTAATTGTTACTTTCCGAAAAACCCGACAAATAATACTTGTCGGGTTTTTCTTTTGGTGTTACAATTTGTGCGATGAGACATTTCACCGGACACACCCTGATAGAGCTGGTTATGGTGACAGCCCTGCTGGGGATTATTGCTTTTGTGGCTTTTATCAGTATTACTTCTTATAAAACCCATCATCTTTACGCGGCAGCCGAAAGATTGGCCAATGATCTGCGTTATGCCAAGAATTTGGCGCTGACCTCCGCCAGGTGGCATGGGGTTTCGTTTTCCGGCAGCACCTACACCCTTTATGAAACTGACGGAGCAACAGATACAAATATTAAAAATCCGGCCAAACCGGCGGAAGATTATGTAGTAAATTTGTTAGCTGATTATGATGATGTTTCAATCTCAGCATTGGTTAATCTTAGCGGAAGTAAGATTGAGTTTAGCCCTTCTGGTGTGCCGTATAATGATAAAAATGGCTCTGCCCTGGCGGCCGCGGGAAGTGTTCTTTTGGCCGGGGTTGGGGCTGGTGGTGGTTGCGCCTGCGGGAATGTTGCTTTGCTCAGTGTTAATATAGCAGCCCAAACCGGGAGAATTTATATCCAATGAAGAGAAAGGGATTCACCTTTGTTGAGCTGATAATGACCGTTATTCTTGGGGCGATAACGGTTTATTCTCTTCTCCTTATCTTTGTCTCGGCAACCACAGAAAGTGTTGATTCCGAGGCTTTATGCGTTGCTTTATATTTAGCTAACGGGAAGTTGGAAAGTATCACCAGCAGGAGTTTTGATACCATAACTTCCGAAGCTCAAACATCTTTTACTGGATCATTCAACACTTATAGCAGTGAAGTTGAGGTGGCCTATGTTTCGGCCGAGGCGCTTGATGTCCCGGTTGTCGGTACCAGCGAAAGCTATAAACGCGTTAAGGTTCGGGTGACTCAAGTCTTTTTGCCTGTCTCAATCGAAGTGACAACTTTAGTCACCGGGATGTCCAATGACTAAAAAAGCGCATACATTAATTGAGTTGGTAGTTGCTATCGCTATTGCCGGGATTATTGCCAGTATTTTCTCATTGGTAATAAACGCGGGGATGGACAGCTGGTTTTTTATTAAGGGGCAAAAAAGCCTCTTGATGGAGACGCGTGCGGCGATGAAGCGCATGGTTCGAGATATCAGAAGGACAAAAGATAACACAGACAGCGTCATTCTTAATTTCACCTCTACCCGGTACAGGTTTATTGATGTTGATGATAACACTATCGATTATCAGCGGGACGGCAATGATCTTGAGGTAAACGGGAATGTGCTTTTGCCTGATCTGGCTGTGGTTGGCGGGTTGGAATTTGTCTATCTGGATGCTAGCGGGGCAATCGCCGGCTTTGCCGAAGATATTCGAGTGGTGCAAATTACGCTGATTGTTGAGGAAGGTACCAGTCGAATTAAGCTGCGTTCCGCGGCCAGTCTAAGGAATAGACAATGAAAAACAGAAATGGTTTTGGTTTATTAACGATAGTTTTTATTATTCTGGTGTTTTCTGTTTTAGCGATCGGGTTGGTTTCTTTTATGGTATCAGAAACCAATGTTACCGTTAAAGAGTATCATTATACCAAGGCTTTTCATGTTGCCCAGGCAGGGCAGAATTTTGCGGCTCAACATTTGGCTGCTTATCCTGATTGGATTGTAGATATGGGTTTGCCTCTGGCCAGGAGTTTTGCCGGCGGGACATTTGCCATTTCTTCCACCCAGGAATCGGGTGATCAGATTACGATTGTGTCTGTAGGCCTGGTTACTAGAGAAGGCAAAACTTACTCCAGTACTATTAGCGCGGCATATTCGATAAGCGCGGGTTCCGGCTTGACGCATAACTTTGATTATGCTCTTTACTCCGGCCCGGCCGGCGGAGGAGCGACTCTCAGGATCCAGGGCAGCGCGCAGATATTTGGTGATTTTTATTATAACGGACCAATACGTTTGGGCGGATCTGCCAGCCAGCAGGGTGGGACAATCTATAGCACCAGTTTAGTCCTTGATGGAACGGCTACTTATGACTCTTGGGAAGCGGCTACTCCTGTTGATATGCCCATTTGGGATAATACTTCTTATGAGGCAATCTTAGCGACGTCAACTCAAAGCGCTTCCTCGACATTGGCCCTTGGTTGGGGTAATGTTTTGAATTTGGCTGGCGGGGTGCATATCTATCGCGATATTACTATTGGCTGGGGAGCCACAGTTAATGGCCCGGGGACCCTGGTGGCTACCGGGAATCCTTCTGGAAATGGTGATATAAATTTAAATTATGGCGCGGGGATTGGCGCGGGCGTTCGGTTTGTGGCTGAGCGAGATTTCACATATAGTGGGGGATCCAATCTTACTATTCCGATTGAAGTTTATGTAAAACGCAACCTTATTGTAACTAATAATTTAACCGTCCCCTCTGGAAGTATTCTTTATTCCAAAGGGACAGGAGCTCGGGCAATTGAAACCGGGGGCACCATTAATGCGTCTATGCTGGTACCTTACGGCGGGCTCTACATGAATTACGGAACACTCAGGGGGTTAATTTACTCAAGCAGTCTTAGGACCGCTAATAGTGGGGAGATAAGAGGCGCCATGGTTTGTTATTCACCCTCAACCATTCAGGGCTCTTTACAAATATATTATGACGCGGCTTATTTGCCGGATTCTATCGTGGGATTGGGAGGGACAGGGAGTGTGGAGGGAGAAGCCGGGATAGCTGTTGGGAATTGGCAAGAGGTTTATTAATTAATTTTGTTGCAACTCCTTTTTTTGTGGTGTAAACTTTGCTGGTAAGGAGCTAACGTGGTTAACAGAAGATTGGGCATACACTTTGCCCCGGGCGCGCTTAAGCTGGTAGAAGTAGAAGAGCAGGCCAAAAAACTTAAGCTGGTCAACTATTCAATAGATTTTTTACCCCCGGGGAATGAGCCAGCCGCCCGGGTTAAAGCTTTGGTTGAGTCACTCAAAAAGAATAAAATACATACTAAAGAAGCCAATATTGTGATCCAGGGTTCGGATATTGTTTATAAGCTGGTCGAGCTGCCCGATATGTCTGAAAAAGAGATTACCTCCGCGCTAAAGTATAAGATCAAAAATACGCTCCCCCTCTCTTTTAATGAAGTAGTGATTGACCATTATCGGCTGGAGAAGGGGCGGCCTGAGGGAAAAAATTCGTACTTTGTGGCGGCTGTGCCCAAAGAAAATATCCTCAGTTTTGTTGGAAGTGTTAAAGCGTCCGGCTTAATCCTTAAGGATATTATTGTGCCGTCAGTCGCTTTTAAAAATGCCTTGGGTGAGGTTGGGCCGGAACCAACGGCCTTAATTTATCTTGGAAAATATTCCAGCGTAATTGTTTTAATCGAGGGGGGGCAGGTTGTTTTTGCCCGCGAGGCCAAGATCGGCGGAGAAGATATTACCAATGCCATGGTGGGGCAGGTGCAGACAGAGCAGGGTAGATTGGAAATTGATTATAAACGGGCCGAGGAGATCAAAAGCCAATATGGGATTCCGATTAATCATGAACAGTATTCGGCCGAGGTGGGGTTGCCGGCAGCTGAGGTTATGGCGATGATGCGGCCGGCCCTGGAAAAACTGAGCGCCGAGATATTAGGCACCTTTGAGTATTACCGCGGCGAGATAGGCGAAGAGATTGAGTTCAAAAAGGTTTATTTTTCCGGTGGTGTGTCCAAGACTAAAAATATCCTGACCTATTTTAAAGAACAATTGGGGTTAGAGGTTGCTGCGCTGTCGCCCAAGATAGAAGCGACGTCCCAGGACTTTGCCGATAAGGCCCCTTTTTTGAGTTTGGCTTTGGGGGCGGTTTTTTTCGGCAAAGACCACCTGAGCTTAATGCCAAAAGAGGATCAATTGTTTAATCTGCCCAACTTATTGCCGGCCAATTTTCTGCCTTTGGCTGTTAGAACAATAAAGCAAAGCATAAAACTTTTTTTTGTTGGCGGTATTATCGTACTGGCCTTAGCCATTGTTTATAGCTGGTTTTATATGCAGCGCAGCGAGCTTGGCAAACAGCAGCAGGTTCTGCAAAAAGAATATAAGTCGCGCATGACGGAAATTGGTCAGAGAGACGAACTGCAAAAGATTATTAATTTGATAAAGTATGGGCAGAGAGATCGCTTTACTTTGGTAATAAATGAACTTGATAAAGTTACTCCCGAGGAAGTCTACTTTAGCAAGTTAAACTATAAAAATGACAGCAATGAGTTGATTATCAAAGGGATCGTTTTAAAAAAATATGGCAAGACAAGCATGGCCAATTTTATGAAGGATTTAAGCCTCAATAAATTATTTTCCGCGATTACCCTGGTTTTTATGCAGGAGTCGGATGCCTATACTTTGCCTACTTATGACTTTGAGCTGAAGTGTCAGTTGGCTGGAGGGGGCAAAAAGTGAAGAAGTTGAAGCTGTCTGACCGGGAAAAAAACTTATTGATCGCCACAACTGTTTTCGTGGTCTTCTTTATTTACTGGCAGGTGTATCTTAATCCATTAATCAAGGCAACTGACGGTATGAGGTCAGAGATCAGCACTTTGCGCACCAAATTGGAGTATAATCCCTACGCTCAGGCGGAGTCCCCCTTGAGTAAGAGCCGGGAGATAAAAATATATCCCAAGGAAGAACAGCTCGGCCGCATCATGACTTTTATCGACGATAAGTTTAAGTGGTTTGGGATAAAGATGATTTCTCTGCGCCAGGGCGAAGTCGAAAAAAAACAGCTGACTATTGATTTAAAATTTAAGGCCACTTCCGATCAGTTTTCCGGCTTTTTAAATTCTTTGCATGAGCTAAAAACGGTTTTGCTTATTGCCAGCGCGGACGTAGACCAGGAAAACACAAAAATAATCGCCGAAATAAACTTTATAAGTCCTTATCAGTAAAATAAAGGGGGTAAATAAAATGTTGAAGAAACTATTAAGCGGGGTTTTGTTGTTTTTGGTTGTGTTGATGATCCCGGTGGAGGGACGAGAGCTTTTTTTGCAAACCAAAGAACAATCTGTGGCTAATGAGACTAGAGATGTCTCCGCTTCGTATCCGCTGCAGTCGTTTAAGTTAAAATATATCAAAGCTTCCGATTTTGCCGAGATGATCGTAGATCTCTTGGGCAAAGGAGAGGGGGTGGCGCTCAATAAGACACTTAACGCTGTCATGGTGCGTGCTTCTCATGACAGTATCAAACGTTTGACGGCGCAGGTGGAAAAACTGGATGTGCCGCCGCTGCAGGTTCAGGTTGAAGCCAGGGTTATCGAACTAAAGGCCAATGATGGTGATACGACCAATCCCTCGGCCCTGGGGGCGAGCTGGACTATTAGAAATAGCAGCGGGTCAAATGATTACCTGCAACTATTAACTACAGATACTGTGAGCGCGGCCGCCACTTCTATGGGATTATTCGCTCAGCTTATGACCGGCAATGTTGAGGCCTATCTCACAGCCTTGCAAAAAACAGTTGGCTACAATTTGGTGGCTTCTCCCTGGATCACGGCGATTAACCATGAAGAGGCGGAGATCCTCATCGGGTCAAAGTATGGCTATATGACAACCTTGACCACCACTACCGGCACAATGCAAAATATTGAGTTTTTGGAAGTAGGCACAAAATTGAAGTTTACTCCCCATATTAATGAAGATGGTTATATTATCATGGAGATATATCCGTCGGTTAGCGAGGGTTCGGTGACAAATTCCCTGCCGCAGGAGAATACGACAGAAACAAAGAATAAGGTCCTGGTTAAGGATGGTCAGTCTGTTGTTATTGGCGGTTTGTCCAAAAAATATGACCAACAGACCGAAATTGCCGTACCTATTCTTTCTAACATCCCGTTATTGGGGAATTTGTTTAAAAGAACAGAGATCGTTTCAGAAAAAAGGGAACTTATGGTTGTGGTCACTCCTCACATAGTTACTCCAGCCTTTCTCGAAGTCATGGCCGGTCGGGCCAAAGAATTGGAGAAGAGCCGCCAGGAGTGGAGTGAAAACGTAAAGTTGTTGCGCTAATCAAATGGCAGCAGAAATAAAAGAATTATTAAAAGAGATGGTCGAGGCTAAGGCCTCGGATCTAATCCTGGAAGCCAATGCTCCGATGGCCTTGAGGATCGGCGGGCAGCTAAGGTTTATGAAACAGGTTTATAACGCCGCTGAGATCGGGGTACTGCTAACCTCAATTCTCAATCCTACCCAAAAGATACGCCTGGAGAATGAGAAACAGCTTGATTGCTCGTACGAGCTGGTTTCGGGGGAGCGTTTTAGGGTTAACCTGCATTTTCAGAAGGGAAGTTTGGCCGCGGCGATAAGAGCGGTACCAAAGGTTGTCCCCAGTCGGCAGGAACTGCGCTTGCCCGAAGTAATCGAAGAATTAGTCAAACTGCAGAATGGTTTAATTATTGTGACAGGTCCGACAGGCTCGGGTAAAACCACTACCCAGGCTTGCATGGTTGATATGATCAATCAACAAAGGGCGGCGCATATTCTGACAATTGAAGATCCGATTGAGTATATTATTGAAAATAAGAAGAGCCTGATTGAACAAAGAGAAGTAGGAACCGACGCGATAGATTTTCCCGGCGCTCTGCGCGCGGCGCTGCGCGAAAACCCTAATGTGATTCTTATTGGAGAGATGCGTGATTTAGAAACTATTTCTACCGCGATTACCGCGGCCGAAACAGGGCATTTGGTGATTTCTACTTTACATACCAGTGGGGTGGTTAACGCTGTTGATCGTATTATTGATGTTTTTCCGGCTCATCAGCAGAATCAAGTGCGCAGCCAGCTGTCTTTGACGCTAAGGGCGATCCTGGCTCAGGAGCTTATCCCTAGAAAAGACAAAAAAGGGGTAATCGCTGCGGTGGAAGTGCTGATCGGTGTTCCTGCCATCAGAAACGTAATTCGTAAAGCGCAGACTCATGAGATCCCTACGTTAATTGAGGTTGGCAAAAAATATGGGATGCAGACGATGTCTGAGGCCATGCTCCAGCTTCTCCGCAAAGGGCTAATCGAATTAGACGAGGCGTTGTCCCGGGTCCCCGACCCCGACGCCTTTAGAAAGAGAATATGACGAAAAAGAAAATTTTACTTATTGATGACGAAAAAGACATCATTGATATGGTAAAAATACGTTTGGGCGTTAGCGGATCATATGAAGTTACCACAACGTATTCCGGGCAAGCGGGGGTCGATCAGGCAAATAGCCAGGACTTTGATCTGGTGATAACCGATTACAATATGCCGGACCTGAACGGAGAAGAAGTTATAGACGCAATCAAAAAAGTAAAGCCCGATTTGCCGCTCTTCTTATTCTCTATTTATTACGATGACGATGAAACAATCAGTCCGGCCATCCGCGCTAAAGTTGATGGACTGGTGCGCAAACCCATTGATTACGCGCAATTAAATGAGATGATAAATAACCTATAAAGCCAGGGGGAGATTAAAATGCCGGAGCAGACGATAAAAATTTTACTGGTTGAAGACGAACCCGATTATAATAATATGGCCGAGTATATGTTAAAGAAAATGGCTGAGGCAATTAAATTGACTTACGCGCTTGACCTTGCTTCCGCCATTGTCCAGGTTAAACAGGGTGGGTTTGATATTATTTTGCTCGATCTCAACCTGCCGGATTCAAAAGGTCTTGATACGGTGCGTGGTATGGTTAAGGGAGCCTCCGGCATCCCCATTGTTGTGCTGACCGCGACGAATGACGATAAAGTCGGCGTGGCGGCAGTTAAGGCCGGAGCCCAGGATTATTTGGTTAAAGGCGACTATGATTCCAGGTTGTTGCACCAGACTATCCGCCATGCAATGGCCCGCACCTCTCCACACCGTAATGAGTGATAAGCAGCCGGCATTCCGGCCAAAACTTAACCAGTCTTGGTTTACAATCTTAATTATTACTTTGTTGATCTTTGCCGTCGAATTTTTGATTATGTTGCCGCTAAGAAATCTTTCGCCTTTTACAGATGATTTCTTTGACGCACTCTTAAATGCCGCACTTTTAATCATTTTTATTTTGCCTTTTTTATATCAATTTCTGTTTCGCCCTCTTGTTTCACAGTTCAAAGAGCTGCAAGCTGTCCGGCAGTTTGATGAGGCCTTGCTGCGGGCGATCCCTTTTCCTATTGACATTGTTGATGCAACGGGGGGCATCCTTTATCTTAACGATAAGATGAAAGAGCTGGTGGGGGACAATGTCCTGGGCAGCAAGTGCTGGGACAATTATAGAGATAACAAAGAACAATGTCCGCACTGCCCCTTGTTCACAGGAATAAAGACAGGGGAAACAGTGGACATTGAAATAGGCGATTATTTTGGAGGCAAGACCATGAGAATTTTCCACACGGGGATGGTCTTTCAAGGAAAAAATGCTGTGCTGGAAATTTTTATGGACATTACGGAGCGTAACAAAGCTGCGAAGCTTATTGATGAGCTGGCCAAGTTCCCCGCAGAAAATCCTCTGCCGGTTATGCGGGTTTCCACAGAAGGCATTCTTCTATATGCCAATCGGGCCTGCAAATCCATTATGGCTGGCTGGTGTAGCGAGGGAAACCCTGTACCGAATGTTTTAAAAGAAAAAATTTACAGCGCGCTTAAGACCAAACAGCCTCTTGAGTCGGAGTATCAAACTAATGGGCGGGTGTTTCTCTATTACATTGTTCCGCTAGTCGAGCAGGGCTATGTTAACTTATACGGCTCTGATATTACGGAACGCAAAAAGATCGACCTCCTGAAAACAGAGTTTGTTTCTACCGTGTCCCATGAATTGCGCACCCCCCTGGCTCTTATTAAGGAAGGTGTTTCCATAGTGCTTGATGGACTTTACGGGAAAATAAATAAGGACCAAAAGAAGCTCCTGTCAATCGCCAAAAGCAATGTTGACCGCCTGGCGCGCATCATCAACGAGCTCCTGGATATTTCCAAGATTGAGGCGCATCGCGTCGAACTTAACAGAAGCCAGGTTGATATCTGCGCGGTTGCGGCCAGGATCATTGAGCAGATGCGGGGGCAGGCTGAAGAAAGCGACATTAACCTGACCCTTAAGGCTTTTCCCCAGGCCGTTGAGCTGTCTGCTGATTCTGACAGGCTTGAAGAAGTTTTTATAAATTTATTTTCAAATGCTATCAAGTTTACCCCGAAAAATGGTACAATCTCTGTGGAAATTGTAGATAAGGACAGTCTGGTCGAGGTCAGCGTGGCTGATACCGGCCGGGGGATCAGCGAAGCTGATTTGCCGAGGGTCTTTTCCAAATTTGAGCAGTTTGGCCGTACCCCGGGGCCGGGGATAAAAGGGACAGGATTAGGGCTATCAATTGTTAAAGGGTTAATTGAGCTACATGGCGGAAATATCCGGGTCGAATCGCAGCCTGGCAAGGGAACAAAATTTATTTTTACTTTGCCCAAGGCAGAGGGGGCCAAAGATGGACAAGACAGAAAAAAAACAGCAGGCAGTTAGGGACCACGAATTAAACGGCCTGGCTTCCGAGTTTATCTCGACAGTGTCGCATGAGCTGCGCACACCCTTAACCATTATCAAAGAAGGCCTGTCCCAGGTTTCGGAAGAACTGCTGGGCCCGGTGACCGAAAAACAACAGCGCGCCCTGCGCTTGTCATTAAAATCCATTGATCGGCTGACCCGCCTGGTTAATGAACTGCTGGATGTTTCCCGCCTGGAGAGGGGCAAACTAAAATTAAAGAAAGAAAATTTTGATATTTTAAGCTTAACCGAAGACGTTTTTAAGGGTTTTGAAGCTGTGGCCAAAAAGGAAAACAAGATATTCTCTTATGAGGTAACGACAGACAGAAAAGAACTGCTTATTTTTGGCGACGCGGATAAATTCACCGAGGTTTTGATCAACCTGATCCAGAACGCCCTGAAATTCACCGGGCCGGGCGACGCGATTAAAGTTGGCGTTACCGATAATGCCAGGAGTGTTAGGCTTGTTGTTTACGATGACGGCAAAGGCATACCAGCAGAAGAGCTGCCGTTAATTTTTAATAAATTCCATCAGATAAAAGGCGGCGAAGCAGACAAAAGATCTGGCCTGGGGCTGGGGTTGTCAATTGCCGCGCAGATCGTTAAGCTGCACGGCGGCAATATTTCCGTCGAAAGCAAAGTGGGCAAGGGTTCCGAGTTTATTATTGAGCTGCCCCTGGCGATTCCGTGTTTGAGCCAGCTGGTTAAGGTATGCAAAAGGGAACGCCTGAGCCAGGACGAGATCCAGGGGTTAACTGATTACGGCGTGGTCAGGGTCTTGATTGAAGCGATCGTCTTCCCGGGTTTTGATGTTGACGAAAAAGAACAGGTGCTCCAGTCCATCCAGAGCATGAATTTACTGGCCGGCACCCTGCCCAGCGCCTGGTCCCACATAGAAGATTTTACCCGCATTGATGTCAAGGATAAAAAAGGCCGGAGCTTAAAGGCCGTTAATTATAAAGAGGCTTTTTACATGGCTTATGTGGAAAAAAACATGGGTGATTTTAAGTATCAAGGCAAGGCAATTTACAAGTTTGGCAGCACCGAGCAAAAACGCCGCGCCTTAATGGCATTTGTCAAAGGGCTCTCCGGCAAGCAGCTCGACGCCATGATTGACCTGATTCAAAAAAGGAGGATACAATATGTCTAAAATTTTAATTATCGACGATGAAAAAGACCTGGTGGAGATGATGACTATGCGCTTGACAGCCATGGGTTATGACATAGTCGGCGCCGGCAACGGCGAAGAGGGCATAAGCCTGGCCAGGCAGGCAGCGCCTGATTTGATCCTCCTGGATATCATGATGCCGGGCATTGACGGCTATGAGACCTTAAAAAGGCTTAAACAAGAGGCCAAGACCAAGGCTATCCCGGTGGTCATGTTAACGGCAGTTGGCAAGCCTGATGCCGTCAGCCGCTCACTGGAGGGCGGGGCCAGTGACTATATCTCCAAACCATTTGAGCCCAAGACCCTGCTGGAAAAAATTAGAAAGGCATTAAAATAAAACATGGCAGAAGATCTCCTGGGCCAAAAACTGGATCCGCAGATTGTTCATATGCTGCCCGAAGACGTGGTGCGTCGCTACAAAGTGTTGCCTATTAAATCGCAGGGAAATGTTCTTGAGGTAGCCATGGTCAGTCCGGATGATCTGGAAGCCCTGGACGAAATGAGGCTTCTGACCGGTGCTGACATTAAACCGGTTTTGGTTTCAGAAAATCAGCTTATGGCTATCATTGATAAGCATTTTCGCGTTGAAGAAAGTACCAAGCAAGCTTTGATTGATATGCGTATGGAAGGTTTGAAAGCGGCGCGAGATCAGAAGACAGTAATTATTGAAAACAAGGATCAAGTTTCTGACCAGCCGGTTGTCAAATTAATGAATTCGATTATCAATGGAGCCATTGCCGCACGCGCCTCAGATATCCACCTGGAACCGCAAGACCCTGAAATGCGGGTGCGTTATCGTATTGATGGCGTGCTGCACGATGTTATGAATATTCCCAAGCATGTGGAAGCCTCCCTGGTTTCTCGCGCCAAGATTATTTCCAACATGGATATTACAGAGAAGCGCCATCCTCAAGACGGCCACGTTAGTGTGGCTTTTCAGGGAAAACCCTATGATTTGCGTGTTTCTTCCATGCCAGATATTTCCGGCGAAAAAATGGTTCTAAGAATTTTAGACAAAAACCAAATGCTCCTGGGTTTGGAGGAATTGGGCTTGGTGGGTGATGACGATAGGCTGATCAAAGAGCTTGTGGCCAAGCCGTACGGCATGATCTTTGTTACCGGGCCAACCGGCAGTGGCAAAACCACTACCCTGTACTCAATTTTGAATTATGTCAATAACGAACAGGTTAATATTATTACGGTTGAGGACCCGGTTGAATTTAGGTTAAGCGGCATTAACCAGACTCAGATAAATCCGCAGGCCGATATTACTTTCGCTTCGGAATTAAGGGCTATCTTGCGGCAGGATCCTAATATCATAATGGTGGGAGAGGTTAGGGACAAAGAAACAGCCGAGATTGCGATCCAAGCCGCGTTGACCGGCCATCTGGTATTTAGCACATTACACACCAATGATGCGCCGTCGGCAGTGGCGCGCTTGGTTGATATGGGGATTGAGCCCTTTCTCATTACTTCTACTGTTATTGGCGTGGTGGCCCAGCGATTGGCTCGAAAGATTTGTAATGAATGTCATGGCCAAGGCTGCAACTTTTGCTATAAGACCGGGTTGAAGGGCCGCACCGGTATTTTTGAAATTATGAAAGTAACGGATGAGATAAAAAAAATAATTCAGGACAGGGCTTCGGCCTCTGCCATAAAAGAACTAGCAATCAAACAGGGGATGAAGACTTTGCAAAAGAGCGGCGCGGAAAAAGTGAAGCAAGGTATTTCAACCGAAGAGGAGATTAGCCGAGTTGTCTATTCAGAGTGATGAATTAGTCAGTTTTACCCAGCAATTTGCAAATTTGATTAATGCCGGGATTCCTCTATCCAATGCTTTATTGGCTTTGCAGGAGCAGGAAGAAAACAGAGAACTGCGTGAAATTATCAGCCAGGTCAGTCAATCTGTGCAAGGCGGTTCGCTCCTTTCGGAAGCTTTGTTAAAACATCCTCGGGTTTTTTCTAGATTCTTTACCAGTATGGTTTACGCCGGTGAGCAGGGGGCAGGCCTGCCTAAAGTCTTGACCAATATTGCCGACCATCTTGAGAAAGAATCAGCCTTAAAGGCCAAAGTCAGGGGGGTTTTTACTTATCCTTTGGTAATTGGTTTTCTGGTCCTTTTAATTGTCGGTTTTTTAATAGTGGTAGTAGCGCCGGTGTTTGCCGGTGTTTACCGTCAATTGCGCGTTGCCCTGCCCTGGCCAACCCAATTGTTATTAACTATCAGTTTTGGTATCCGCCATTATTGGTGGGTTTTAGCCCTATTGAGTTCGGGAATTTTTTATGGCTGCCGCCGTATGTCCAGCCTGGCCGCAGGGCGGGAATTCCTTGATGAAACACTCCTTAAACTGCCGTTTATCGGAAAATTTTTACACAAGGTTGTGGTGGCCAATTTTGTGCGCGGCCTGGGTGATATGTTGTCTTGTGGTGTGCCGATTATTGATGCCCTGGATATTGTAGCCAGGGTGGTTGGCAACCGCAATATTTCTAAAGAGATCAAGCAGATGAAATCCTCCATCCAGGCCGGAGGCCGCTTAACAGAAACTCTTGGCCGCAGCAATGTTTTTCCTCCAATTGTTGTGCAGATGGCTTATGCGGGTGAGGAGAGCGGCAGTCTGGGGGAGATGTTTGGCAAATGCGCCAATACTTTGGAGCAGGACGTGGCAGCCAGCGCCCGGCGCCTGATTGTTATTTTAGAGCCGTCTCTCACGCTGATCCTGGCCGGCATTGTCGGCTTTATCGCAGTGGCTATTTACTTACCCATGTTTGATTTGGTAAGATTAGTGAGTCAATAAAGGGAGGTGACACATGAAGAAAAAAGGTTTTACATTAATTGAAATTATGATTGTTGTGGCGATTATTGGTATTTTAGCGGCCATAGCATTGCCTAGATACGTGCAGACAAGTAACGATGCCAAGATCAAAGCTGATAATGCTAATATTGCTAATATTAATGCGCAATGGGAGACTAAATACGTCTCTACCGGGGCCTACGGAACCCTGGCCGCGCTGACTGGTTCTACGACTTATTTTCCAGATGGCGCTCCAACTTGTCCATTTGGCACGGCTTATGCGGATGCTGGTGGCGATAGCCGCGTAGATGCGCACGCTCATTAATGAAAAGAGGCGTAACCTTAATAGAAGTAATGGTCGTTTTGGCCATTATCGGGATACTCACCGCAATTTCTCTGCCGCGTTTTAGCGGCATTATCGAGCGTCGATTAGAAAGCGAAGCACGCCGGATCCAGTCGGACCTCAGGTTGGCTCGTCATTTGGCCATCACCAATGGCCAGAATTATATTTTGGAAATTTCTCCGCTGACCAATGTGTACAAGCTCTATGCCGGCAGTGTCGCTCCCGCCAACCAGGTGGGAGAGACTCGCTTGATTAAGTCTCAAATTACCGCTTCCAGCGACAATGATTTTGTTTTCGAGCCACTGGGGAATGCCGCTGCCTCTTCAGGCAAATTGTTGACTTTAACCACCGGAGCCAGACAGTATAAAATTTACGTGACAGTTGCAACGGGGAGGGTGAGCATTGAAGGGCAATAAGAGAGGCTTTACTCTGCTTGAGGTCATGGTGGCGATTGCGTTGATCGGGTTGGTTCTAACCGCGATTATGCAAATTGTTCCGGGCATGCTAAAAGTGAGCGCAAAAGTTGAAAGAATAACCAAAGCGACTTTTCTGGCCGAGAAGAAGATGGAAGATATCCGCAGTTTAATATGTAGTGACTATAGTGTAAATCGCACCCAGGCGGCCACCGCTTTCCCCGGCCCCGATGCTTTGTATAGATTTACTGTCGCGGATAATGCGGTGGTTCTGATAAAAAATATAAATGTAACAGTGTGGAATGATCTTGATGGTGATAGTGCTGTTGATGCGGACGAATATGCGGTCTCCCTGGATAGCAAAGCGGCGAACAGGTAATAGCAATGAAGCAAAAAAGGGGTGTAACCCTAACCGAATTAATGATCGTCGTGGCCCTGATTGGCATTCTGTTCGCGGCTGTCCAGCCGTATTTCTACACCTTGAGAAAGGTCTGGCATCAAGCTGACGGCAGATCTGACATCCTGCAAAATGGCCGGATCGGTTTGGCTGTGATGGTTAGAGAAATAAGACAAGCTACCGGCCTTACCAGTGTGACTGCTTCCACCGAAGCGGCCGGCCAGATAGTTTTTATAGATAAAGATGATAATCAAGTGGGATTTAAAAAATATAGCGATGGTGCCAATAATATGCTGGGCTATGTCCAGGGTGGAGTTACCTATCCTTTGGCCGGGCCTGTTGAAAGTTTAAAATTTACCTGCTATGAAGCTGATGGTGTAACTGTAACGTCTAATGTTTCTGATGTCAGAACAATTGATATCGAGCTGGTAGCGGCAGATCCCAGAGGTGAAATTAGTGCTCAAACTTTATCTTCAAAAACTTTTATCAGAATAACTCAAGTTGCTTTCTCTGTTCGGGTAGTTAATGAGGTGATGTATAATCCTCTTGGAAGCCTGATGCCGGGCCAACAGGAAGACAGTTATTATGAATATGTGGAGTTTTATAACGGTACGCCCAATTCTATTGATTTTGCCGGTTGGCAGCTAACGGATGGTGGAACTTTTGATAATATTATCGGCGATCCGGTTCATGGTTCCGGAACTACGATTGTGCCTCCGGGCGGTTATGCTTTAATCACTGACATGGATACCAGAGTATATGATCCGGGTTCTCCCTATACGGTGCCGGCCGGAGCGATTAGACTTCGAGTTGATGATAATGACCTGGTTAATGGCTTACATGATGATCAGGATATTGTGGGGATTTGGGACGGTGATGGTCTTATTGTAGATACTCTTAGTTATACGGACGATATGGGGGCTGGCGGTTCTGATGCTTTGGGAGATAGTTTGGAGAGGATAAGCGCTTCCGGGTCGACGAGTGATCCAAACAATTGGGAGGATAGTGTTTTAAATGGGACACCCGGCGCAGCTAACAACTAAAAAGCGAGGGGCGGTTCTTTTGATGGCAGTTTTTATTATTGCTATCGGAGCAGTTTTAATAATTGGCTTTTTGGAACTTAGCCTGGCTGATTTAGAAATAGTGCGCAATCATCACTATTCAACCCGTGCTCTTTATATCGCCGATGCAGGTATAGAAGACGCGCTTTATGAGCTGGGTCAAAGCAGTAGCTGGAATGCTGGTTTTACCAACAAGGCCTTTGCCGGGGAGACATATACGGTTGTTGTTTACAACCATCATCCAAATTCGACAACCGTCGAATCTACTGCGACCGTGGACGGTACGTACCAGAAAAGCCTTCGGGTTGGAACGACCATCCAGGGCTCTAATCCACCGACTATAGATTTTTGGAAGGAATTATAATAGACTATTGCAGGCAATATGAAAATTAAAGATTATCTAAAAAAGAAAACAAGCGTGGCCGGATTGGATATTAATGAAGCCGAGATCCGGGTCGCCTTTGCCGATATAACCGTCGCTATAGCTACTCCCGAATATGCCATTAAGGATGGCCGGATTATTGCTCCCGAAAAGATTGCCAGAGCATTAAAACAACTCTGGTCTGCCAACAAAATAAAAACTAAAAATGTTTCTCTGGCGGTCCATGGGCAGGACCTGTTGCTGCATATTGTGACCATTCCTTACGCCAGGCCCGACGAAATTTGTCAAGTTTTAGAAACCAAAGTGAATCAGTATGTTGCTTTTGCCGGTGTAAAAACAGCTATTGCTTGGGACAAGGTTGGTGAGGTGTTTGAGGCGGGGGAGAAGAGATCTAAATTCCTATTAGCAGTGGCCAGACGGGACCTGGTCGACTCTTATATTAATGCCGTGGAACTGGCGGGGCTGCTTATCCATTGTGTAGTTTTATCTCCTCTGGCCAGTTGGCAGGCCCTTAAAGAGGGAAGTCTAAAGAGTAAGGGTAAAGAGAAGATGATTTTTATAAATGTGGACGAACAGCAAACCTTTGTCCTGGTTTTGGAAGGAAATTCTGTTTTGCTTACTCATAATCTCGCTTTGGGCGCGCAGGTGCTGGCTGCCTCTCCGGAAAAACTGGCCGTATTGGCCGAGGATCTGCAAAAAATATTGCACAGGGAGCAGCCAATTGCCGGAGTTGTTATCCACGCCGACAATTCATTAGTGAATGATCTGGTTAGACCTTTGGGCGAAGGTCTCGGTCAGGAGATAAAGGTTGAATATAACAAAACAGCCGCTGGTTTGGCGCAAAGCGTAGATCCCAAAATCAACCTGTTGCCTCTCGAAGTCAAGAAGCTTGAAGAGCTGCGCGAACACATCTTTTATTTTCTCTTCGCTTTAACCGGGGTCGCGGCATTGATGATTGTCAGCTTTTTTCTGCTCTATTTTTGGAGTTTTACTCTGAATAATCGCATAGAGGCGGCCAAAGCTGAATTGAGTAAGCCATCCATTAAATTTACTCGGCTGAAAGAGGTTGAGGAACAGAGCGAGTTGGTTGCAAGATTAATCGTTGGCCGCCGGCGGATGGTTGAAAAGTACGGTAACTTTTATTGGGATAATGTTTTTAATGAGTTGACCGAGCTG
Organism: candidate division WOR-1 bacterium RIFCSPLOWO2_02_FULL_46_20; assembly: GCA_001771365.1. Classification (GTDB taxonomy): domain Bacteria; phylum Margulisbacteria; class WOR-1; order O2-12-FULL-45-9; family O2-12-FULL-45-9; genus O2-12-FULL-45-9-A. The sequence continues at coordinate 37,883 of METP01000007.1, forward strand.
GTGCCGGAAAGTATTTTCCTGTCAAAAATAGATGTCAAAGACGGGGATGTTATTATTGTCGATGGTCTAACGGCAAAATCCGACAATGCCTTTGATTTTATTCAGAAGTTAAAGACGGCAAAAAATCTTAAAAAGATCAGCCTGCAGTATGTGCGTGATTCGGATGAATTCGAAAACGCGGTTAACTTTAGTATTTATGCCGAGAAGGGTGCCAGGGATGAATAAAGAAGACCTTGTAAAGATGATTATGGATAGTTCAATTAAGCGGAGGCTCTATGTTGTTATCCTTGTCTTGCTGCTGGTGGCCTTTGTTCTTTTTCGTATAATGCTGGCACCCTATTTGGCCAATGTAAATTCCTTAAGGGGTGAGCTTAAGGCGCAGGAAAATCTTTATAAAACAAAGTTGGCCAGGTCTGAAAACCTGGATAAATTACAAAAACAACATATTGTAGACGAGCAGACTTTGCGGGATCTGGCTAAACGATTTTTTGCGCAGGGTGAGGCGGAGATTTTTATGAAACAACTGCCTGGAATAGTGGCTGGTTTTGGCAATAAAGTGGTAGCCTTAAATCCCGGAGTGCAGACCGAACAATTAAGCCGCAGCGCCAAGCTGAAAAAACATGTGTTAAGCGAAAATCTGCCATCCGAAAACGAGCTGATCGATTTTTTGAATATAAATCAGGTAAAAATTGATCTGGAAAACGAGGAAGAAACATTATCCCTTTTGCAGCAGGCGATGAGTATGTTGCCCGAAAATAAGCGGGAGCAATTTAGGGTTCTCTGGCAACAGGCACAGAGTAGTGACTACTACGCCGGAATACAGTTAAAGAAGATGGATCTGCAAGCAACTGTTCAGGGGCAATTTAAGGGCATATTGTCTTTGCTCGATTGGTTTGATCAATCAGATAAAATTATTGACTTGAGCCAGATCAGTATTTTGGCAATGCGTAATCAAGGCTCACGGTTGGAATTTAAGTTCAATTTAAGTATTTATGTTATTGAGGAAGGGAGCTAAGCCCTGGCAGAACGAGTAACCAAAAGCGCGTTGGAGAAGATGAAACAAAAGCTGAAAGAGCTTACTGAAAAGCGGCCCAGGATTTCCAAGACGATCGGGGAAGCCAGGGATCATGGTGATCTAAAAGAGAATTCCGCTTATCACTCGGCTAAAGACGAGCAGGGGCTCAACGAAATGCGGATCCGTGATCTTGAGGCCAGAATAGTTAATGCAGTGTTGGTTAACGAAAATGATATTCCAAAAGACGGGAAAGTCCGGCTGGGGTCAACTGTGCGAATCAAGGCGCTTGATACCGGGGACGACTCTGAATACACCATAGTCTCGGAAGCCGATGCCGATGTTTTAGAAGGACGGATCTCTACAGAATCGCCAATCGGCGCAGCGGTGATAAATTGTAAAAAAGGCCAAGTGGTGGAGGCCGAGTTGCCGCGGGGAGAGGTTAAGTTTAAAATTTTGGAAGTTAAGTAAGAAGCTCAAGTAATCAGTTTGGGCGCTTGCAATTTGACATAGATCTGTTATAATATAAAAGTTGAGAGTCTGCATACGAGCAGGCACGGTCGAAATTAATGGTTTAGATAATAGTTGACTGCATCTAAGATCATGTTGATGCCCCTTGAGGCCTCTACATTCCGTTAATCGCAGCAAAATTATATTAAAGGAGTAAAATCATATGAAAAGCATATTTGTAGGTAATTTACCTTGGTCTGCCACTAATGAAGAGCTGGAACAGAAATTTTCTGAGTTCGGCCCGGTTAAGTCAGCCAGGATAGTTAACGATAAATTCTCTGGCAAGTCCAGAGGATTCGGATTTGTTGATATGGAAGACGCTGACGCCGCAAAAGCCATTGCAGCCATGAGTGGTCAAAAATGGGGCGATCGCGAACTGACAGTCAATGAAGCCAAGCCAAAGTCTAACGACGGTGGCGGACGAGGCGAGCGAAGAAGTTTCGATCGTTTCTAACTTCCCGCTAGTCAAACAATAAGCATAGGCGCTTGATAACCTCAAGCGCCTTGCTTTTGTCCCGAGTCGAACCGTCGAGGGACTTTTTTTCTGCTATAATATGGACGTGAGTGCGCCAAGAAAAGCTCGGCGTATACAGTTGGTTATCCGCAAAGGCGGAAAATCCGACCTAAACGCAAGTGAAGGTATTGAGCCCTGAAACAATATATAGACATAGAGGCTGACCCACTTCGGGACTGTCTACATGATAACAGGGAAGGGAGAAAGCGTGCCGAACACAGATGCGGAAATAGACACAGCATTTAAACTATGTTAGATGTGGAAGCCCTTCGATCAGGGAAGAGGTATTAGACCCC
>METP01000008.1 GCA_001771365.1 candidate division WOR-1 bacterium RIFCSPLOWO2_02_FULL_46_20
ATTGTGATTGGGAAACGGATGAGGATGGCGTTTGCGCGGAGGGAGATGAGCTTGATGCTGGTTTGGACGTTAGCGATGCGGACATTGTTGATGCTACAGATAGCAGTGATCTCGTTTCCGACCCTGATATTATTTATGCCGAAGAGGAATTAGATATGGTAAGCGAGCCAGAAGAATGTATTGAGTGGAACAGAACTTTTGGGGGACCTGTCGGAGATTGGATAGAATCTGTCCAGCAAACTGCAGATGATGGTTTCATCTTAGCGGGATCCACATTTTCTTTCGGAGCAGGAGGTCAGGATACCTGGCTTATCAAAACAGATAGTTTGGGGAACGAGGTGTGGAACAGAACTTTTGGCGGAGCCAGAAGAGATACTGGCCGATCCGTTCTGCAAGTTGAAGATGGTGGCTTTATTCTTACGGGAGAAACAGAATCTTACGGTGCAGGCGAGTTTGACTTATGGCTTATTAAAACGGACTCTTGGGGAAACGAGGAATGGAGTCGGACGTTTGGGGGAAGCAGTTACGATTATGCATCTTCCTTTTTAGCCCCCTGTTATAATTGGACTAGCAGGAAAGAGAGTGTTTAATGAAGGGGGTTCAAGGAATGACACATAGAAAATGGACGGTTGAGGAAAAGATGTCGGTGGTTATGGAGATGTTCAAAAAGGATCGCCCGGTAACGCAGATTTGCAGATCGTATGGGATCAGTGACGCGCAAGCGTACAAATGGAGAGACGAAGCATTGGTGGCGATGCAGGAGCGGCTATCCGGCAGGAAAAACGGGAATGGCAATCGGTCATCTCAAGGAGAGATCGAAAGGTTGCTGAAGCTGGTCGGTCAGCAAGCGTATGCCATTGAATGTCAAAAAAAAATTGCGCAGGGACTGCCACTATAGAGGGAAAACGAGCAATGGTTGATCAGATGAAACAAAAGACCGGGCTGAAGATGGCGTTGCAAGCCGTTGGGCTGTCGAAAAGCAGCTATTTTTACGATGGGAAAGAGAAAAGGACCGGCCAGCGGCAGGAATATCCGCTTGATCCCGCCTTGACGAAGATACTGCAAGCTTTCAAGGGGTATGAATTAACGCTGGGCTACAGAAAGGTTATGGATTATATTGATTTCACCTTGAATCAAGGCCATTACAATCACAAGAAAGTTTACCGTCATATGTTTGAGCTGAAAATATTGCAGCCGAAACGGCTTAAAAAGCAGAGCAAACCCAAGAAGGAATTAGCCTTCTACAGTCCGATTAAAAGCAATGTTAGATGGGAGGCCGATTTAAGCTATGTTTTCTTCGGAAGCGGAACAGCCCACGCGTTTGTGGTAATCGATACTTACGATAAGGAGGTGATCGGTCGATATTTTAGCTTGAGGGCGAGAGCCGCGGAAGCCGTAGCTGCGCTTGATCGGGCAGTCGCCGCCCGATTTGGTGATAATATTCCTGAGGGGTTTAAAGTGACGATGAGAGTTGACCGCGGTTGTCAGTATACTGCCGAAGAATTCTGCCTGGCGGCAAAGAAAAGACCGTGGCTGGTGATTGAATATTGCGGCGTGCAGGCGCCAAACGACAAGCCCTACGTAGAAAGCTGGTTCGCCTGCTACAAGAGAGAAGAAGTTTATCGAAATGATTACCGGAACTTCTGGGAAGCAAAAATCGGCTTTGATTCGTATGTCGATTGGTACAATTGCCGGCGCCCGCATGGCAGCTTGGGAAATATCAGCCCAGTAAGCTTTCGGGTTAGTGGATTTCGTGGGACGAACTCTCCGCTAGCAATGATGGAAAGGTCGGAAACGGAAAATGTCTCTACTTTCCGGGAGCTATTTCTGTCCAGAAACTAGGGGGCTTGACCGCTTCAGTTCAACAAACTAATGATGGTGGTTATATATTAGCAGGAAGCACTACTTTTTCTAGTGAAGGATTCCCTGACTTTTGGCTTATTAAGACCGATACATTGGGAAACGAGGAATGGAGTCGGACATTTGGGGGAAGCAGTTACGATTATGCACATTCAGTTCAACAAACTGATGATGGTGGCTATATTATTACTGGAGGAACACAATCATATGGAGCAGGAAACTGGGACATTTGGCTTATAAAAACAGATTCTTATGGGAACGAAGAATGGCATCATACTTTTGGGGAAAGTACATATGATTATGCTTGGTCTGTACAACAAATCAGTGACGGCGGTTATATTATAGCTGGCAGCACAGACTCTTACGGAATAGGAATTTGGGATGACTATTTACTGATTAAGACAAATTTTCTTGGGGATGAAGAATGGCATCATACTTTTGGAGGTAGTTCATACGAAATAGCTCAGTCAGTCCAACAAACTGCTGATAACGGATATATTTTGGCTGGATATACAGGTTCTTATGGATCAGGATGTGAAGATGCTTGGCTTATTAGAACAAATAGCTCGGGAAATGAATTGTGGAACAGAACCCTTGGCGGAGAAGGCTGCGATCGTTCTTATTCTGTCCAACAAACTACCGACGGTGGATTTATTTTAGCAGGATCGACGGAATCATACGGCGCAGAGACCACTGATGCCTGGCTTATTAAGGTTTGCGGGGATGAATAGACCTGTGAAGGTCGCCGCTACATCACCCCTATCCCAATCTTCGCCAGCGCTTTCATGTAGAGAGAAATATACCTGGTGGCCGAGTTATGCCAGGAATAATCATAGGACATAACCTTTTGCTGTAGTTTGGCCCAGGCCGCCTTGTTCTTGTAAGCCTCAATCGCTTCTTTGACAGCGGCTAGAAGTGCCGCGGAAGAATATTTTTCAAAAACGAAACCATCTACGCCAATATGTACCGTATCGGCCAATCCGCCGGTTTTTCTAACAAGCGGGATCGTTCCATATTTAAAACTGATTAACTGCCCTTGCCCGCAAGGTTCAAACTTGGACGGCATAAGGAAAATGTCAGAACCCGCATAGATTTTGTGCGCCAAAGTATCATCAAAACCAAGCTTCAGCCCGATTCGCGCAGGATATTTTTCTTTCATCTCCTCCAATAGGTCTTGATAATGCGGATCCCCGGTCCCCAGGACAACCACCTGGCAGTTAAGCTGTAAAATTTCGGTAATTACCTCGGCTAAAATATCAAAACCTTTCTGCGCATCCAGGCGCGAGATAAGACCGATTAAGGGAATCCCGGCCTCAACCGGCAGCCCCAGGGCTTTTTGTAAATTAGTCTTATTCAGCGTTTTGAGTGATACAGTCATCCGGTTATAATGTTTAACAATTCTCTTGTCGGTCGTCGGGTTCCAAACATCCAGATCCAGCCCGTTTAATATCCCATAAATATCCTGGGTTCGTTCTTTTAACAAACCTTCCAGGCCGCAGCCATATTCTTTGGTCTGAATTTCTTTGGCATATGTTTCTGAAACAGTGTTAATAACATGCGCGTTTTCTATGCCGACTTGCGCAAAATTTTCTATCTCTTTATCCGGAAAATATCCTTGATTGGCCATGTTGTGGACAGAATAGACAATGGCCGTGCGCTGCAAACTCCTGGCATAGAGACAGACCGGCCCGGTCTGCCAGTCATTGCAATGGATGATATCCGGCTTCCAGCCGATCTCTTCTATTAAAGGCAGGACCCCCCGGCAAAAGCCCAGGAAAGCCTCGTAATTATCCGGATAATCTTTGCCATTGAGTCTATATAATTCGCCGCGGCTCTTAAAATGCTTACTTTCAAAAAAATATATTTTCAGCGGGAAATCTTGATTGGCATCAACACACTTATAGCGCGGCATAAAGACGCGGATATCGTGGCCGATTTTACCAATGGCCCTGGGCAAAGCTCCGGCGACATCGGCCAGGCCGCCCGTCCTGACAAAAGGGACAACCTCCGGGGCGACGAAGAGTATCTTCATCAACCGCTAAATTTTTGCGTCGCGCAGATACTTGGCCGCTTCTTCAGGAGAGTTCGGGTTAATATACAATCCGGAACCCCATTCAAAGCCGGCCATTTTGGTTAAGCGGGGAATAATCTCGATGTGCCAGTGAAAATCATACTGCAATGTTCCCCAATAATCCGGTTTGCCGGGACGAGGGACAGGGTTAGGTGCATTATGGAGAACATAATTAAATGGCGGATCGTTTAAAGTCACTTTTAATCTCTTTAAAATATCCTTCAAGCACCTGGCCAATAACAATCTTTCTCCATCGGACATCATCTGGAAAGCAAATTCGTGGCGCCGCGGCAGGATCCAGATTTCATAAGGGAAGCGTGAAGCAAAAGGGGTAAAAGCCACAAAATTCTCGTTTTCAAAAACTATCCTCTCACCCGAGCCAAGCTCCTGCCTGACGATGTCGCAAAATATACAGCGCTCTTTTTCCAGAAAATAGCGGCGCGCGTTACTCAACTCCATCTTAACATAGCGCGGAGTTATCGGCGTCGCGATCAATTGTGAATGGGGATGAGTAAGTGAAGCCCCGGCTACCTTGCCATAATTTTTAAAAACCAGAGAATAGCGAAACCTATTATCTTCACTAAGATGCTGGATTCTTTCTTTATAGGCCCACAGGATCTTTTCGACCTGCGCGTCATCCATATCCGGGATAGTCAACCCATGATTGGGGGTTTCAATAATAACTTCGTGCGCGCCAACACCGCTCATCATGTCAAAAACACCCATGCCGGTGCGGTTAACATCTCCTTCTTTGATCAAAGCCGGAAACAAATTATTAACAATGCGGACATCCCAACCGGGGGTGTTTTGCACAGTCCCGGCTTTGCGCCAGGCAGTTATCTCCGGCGGGGTCTTGGTCTCATTCCCTTCACAAAAAGGACATTTGGCGCCGCCGGTACCGGTCTCGTCAGAAACAGCGGGCATAGCAAAATCAGAAGGCCTTCTCCCTCTTTCTGTGGAAATTACCACCCAGCGTTCGGAAACGGGATCTTTTCTCAGTTCAGGCATTTTATTTTACTCCTCGATTCTAAGAGATATTTTTACCTGCCAGGATTCCTGGGAGCCTAATTTGAATTTCCAGCTCGGCAGCAGCCCCGAGCTCTGGTAGCCAAAATCATTTTCCGTTGGAAAACGCCAGAGCAAAGCCGGTTTATTCAACTCCAATGATACATCAAAGCCGTTCCTCTCGTCAACGAGTTTAAGCTGGCTGACCTTTTCCAGTTCACCCCGGCTGGCCAGCACTTTATGGCCAAGGTCATGGCCAGCCACCTCGTAATAGCAATCCGGAGTATATCCAGCCAAAAGACTAAAGTTAAATTCACTGCCAAACCAAAATTCATCCGGCTCCCCGCCTAAATTAGTTATTTCATATTCCACCAAAACAATAAATTGCCTGGCAAAAAGTGAAATTGATTTTTCCAGTCTAACCGGCACCCCATCCACTATCCCGTCCCTGGCCAGGCGTAATACAATTTCATTCTCATTTCTTTTGGGCATATAAGCGTAAGGTTTTAAGTTAAAATCACCTGCCGGCACGTGTTTGGCATAACTAAAAGCGGACAAAGTTGTCTCCGGCAAAAGAAAATGGTCGACCAGTGAAAATCTTTGCGGCCGGGCCAGCGTATCTAGCAGGTTAAAGGCCTTGGGTTTATAATCCAGTTCAAAGAGCGAACCTCCCCGGCCCGGCGAAAAATAGAGATTTAACAAATTATTGGACAGGATAACCTCATCCCGGCCGTCTTTATCAAAATCAGTTATGGCAAGTTCAACAAAAGGTCCGCTGCCCCGATTAAATCGATCCAGTTCATTTTCGGCCCGGATAAGATGTGAATAGACCGCGTGCCGCAAATAATTTAAATTTATCCCGCCGGACAAACCGGGCCAATAAGCGCCATGACACTGCCCTTGATACAATTCTCGCCTGGCAATTCGCAGGTTCGCCGCTTTTTCCTGGCCACCGATCAAGCTCTTCCCCTGGCTCAATGTTTGCAAGCGGGAACTGACGTGGAGCATTTTTTTATGCATACGGTTTGACTCGGGATATCTGACCAGAAAATTTTTAAAATAGCCGGCCGCCCACCTCTGCAGTTCGACGTATGAGATGGAAGGGAGATAAATACGGCCCAGCGGAGGATATTCTTCAAGATAACCCGAAATAGTTGTACTTTCCAGCCAGTCTGAATTTTCTTCGAGCGCAATCAGTAATTTTCCCAGATAACCGTCCTGACACAGACCAAACTTTTCTCCGTTGTCCATAAAAATAACCACGGCATTGCCGTCCGGATTTGGTATAGATTTCAGATAATCGATTATTTCATGAGAGGGACGAAAAGGAATAAATTCACGCAGTTTTCGGTTCAACGGCAGGAGTTTAACTATCTCCCCCTCTTCTTCAGTTAGATAATAACCAAAAAGTTTATTTAGTTTTACTCCGACTTGAATAAAATGGTCATCATCAACCAGAGTATATTCAATGCCGGCTTTTGAGAGAATTTTTGGCAGCTGGGGTTCCCAGACCCGTTCGGTCAGCCACATCCCTTGTGGCGCGCGGCCAAACGTCTCTTTAATATACTGGTTGGCCATCTCGATCTGGCCGATTTTATCCTGGTCAGGGATCAGCGAAAGAATTGGTTCATAATACCCGCCGGAGAGTATTTCTAATTGTCCCTTTCTGGCCAGTTCGTCCAGGAGCTCAATAAATTCCGGGTGATTTTGTTCAAACCAGTCATACAAGACACCACTGTAGTAAACAACAAATTTTAAGCGCGGATATTTAGCCAGTATTTTTACGAATGGCAGGTAGGCTCTTTCATAAGTATCGGAAAAAACACTCTCAAAATTACCAACCGGCTGGTGGCAGTGGACACCGAAGACAAATTTTAATTTGCGCATAACGGAAAATTATTATAGCACAAACCACGGCAAAATCCCGCGAAGATTATCGTTCTTATCGATTTGTTATGATAACTCCATCATCCCCAATCACGTATATTGGCGCGACTTCTCGCGTTTGTCCCACAGAATTCAAAACAACAGGCGCACCTTTAAACACCTCGGAGATAGTGTGAGATCCATCACCAGCCTCCGCGGAAGCGTCCGTAACAATGGTATACAGCCCGCCGGTTGCGGTAACTAAATACCCTCGCCAACTAGAAATCACTTCACCTCTTGGAGTGTTAATGTCAAATCCTCTAAATGAATCTGTAGTGGGGCTGGTAATCTGCCGCCAGGTTCGTACAGTAGTGTTGGAATCATCAGAATAATAAACCTTGCCCCCATCCCCGGCAATCCACATCGCGATGTCGTTACCAGCAATACCATCAACATTTTGTCCGGATATGTACCTTATCGTATTAAAAGTACCATCCGGTAGATTGACACTAGAATAATTATTCCCCACATCCGTGGTATAAAGCAAATTAGAGCTCCCGGTGCTTGAATCCAATATATAAGCGTCTGTTAGACCATTTAAGGAGAGGTCCACAATATTAATGCCGGCACGCCCATCACTAAAATCAAAGTCATTCCCGGCATAGCCTTCCATATAAGTTGCCCCAGAATTAGAACTTGAATAAGTCGTTCCGTTGGCAAAATTAACCAAAGGCGCCGTAGCAGATAACGCAAAAGCAAAGGCTCCTTCCTGGCCAGCAGGTAAGCCACTCCCGGCAGTCAAGCCCCAGTCTCCTCCCCAAACTTTCAGCAAGACAACAGAATTATCTCCTACTATCGTTGCGGAGCGATCACCATTACTAAAACTCACATCATTAAGATCCTCTGTCGTAAGTCCCCCGTTGGATGTTACCACATAATTGGTCAACTCTGCCGTCGCATTATTTGTTACAGAAGAACCAGAAACAGTAATTGAAGATGAAGCTGGATACATTGTCCAGCCAGTGCTGGAAAGGCTAAAAGCATAAGTGCCATTAGTTACAGCTTCGAAGGTAAAAATGCCACTCGTACCAGTGGTAGTAGTTAATCCCTCTAGCGTTACTACAACTCCCGCCAATCCTCCATCTGAAAGCGCGGGAAAACTCACCTTACCTGTTACAATCGGCAAAGTAGTTGTGGTGGTGGTGGTTGTTGTGGTGGTGGTTGTTGTAGTGGTTGTTGTTGTAGACGTCGTCGTTGTCGCGCCAGGCAGAGTTGTTCCGGTAGTGCTTGTAGTAGTCGTTGTTGTCGTCGTCGTGCTTGTAGTTGTGGTTGTCGTCGTTTCAGTTACAGCTGTAATTTCAACCGTAACACTGGTTTCACCAATACTGGTTATCTCCAATTGTAAATCATCAAGCCCATTTCCATCGGTGTCCACAGTTTCTACCTGGCCAAGGGTTACTGAGACAGTTACAGGCTCTGATTCTATTTGAAAAGTCGCTGTGTTGCCTTCAATGCCTGTCGCGGTCACCGTATGGCTGACTCCACCCACAGCAACCGATTGCGCTACCCCAACCGCCAACTCTACCGTAACACTGGTTGCCAGCGTAGTTGTTGTCGAGCTACCATCATCACCAGTATTAATATTCGTGACATTAGTGCTGCACCCCCAAAAGGCCAGCAAGGCCACCGCAAAAATCGCCAAAAGAATGCCGATTATTTTTTTCATGTTGGACCTCCGGGCAGTTTTTTTGTTTATAGCCATGTTATGCTTAAAAATAGTAACATGCCAACCAAAGATGTCAAGACATTCCTTTTCGAAGCACCATAACCACATCCGGGGATAAACCCTGGCTCATCAAAATAGTCAACCAAAGGAAAATTTCTGCAAACACTCGGCCGCCAAAAATAGTTGCCGCACCTGCCACCCGCCTGCTTATGCTTACAAGTCCAAACCAGGTAATAGTTATCATAATCAACTCTTAATAGAATAAAATCAAATACCCAGCCAATCCATTTGACGGCTAAGGCAGTAAAAAGCTTGCTGGAAAGCTGCCGCGGGGTTATTTTTAAATAAATCTCCTGACAACAAGCACCGCACTGTTTACACTTGCCCTCTAATCGCCAGCGGGTTTTGAATAACAGTTTTTTGGGGAAATGAGTCAGGAAGTTATCGAGTAGAATAACAGAGATAATAGATCGCTTAAAGAACAACATTCGGCTTTTTGCCAAACTGCGCTTCATAAATATCAGGATATTTATCTTTGCCCCCA
>METP01000009.1 GCA_001771365.1 candidate division WOR-1 bacterium RIFCSPLOWO2_02_FULL_46_20
CCAAAACAATACTCGCAAACATAGAGTGCCTCTTTGGGATATTCTCGGCCACACTCCCTGCATTTTAATGTTTTCATATATGACATTTTAATTCAGCCTCCTGATTGACCATTATATTTTTACCTGGTCGACAAAACTTCTGACTGCGGGCCTGGCCCGCATGATCTCGGCTGCCGTTTCGCGATTAAACACTTTGACCTCTTCATTTTCGGAATCCTTAAATTTACTATAATAAATGGCTAAACCGGCCGCTATTTTTCGGTTACCGTTTCGCGTCTCCCCTCTTAACAAGACAAGCGGCCCCGCCTTTTCATTAAGTTCAAAGAGCAGGTCACCCTCTTTAGCCAGCGATAGAAGCTTTTCATTTTCTTGCTCATCTCTACTAACAATTACTTTGGTTCTTTTATCCAGGCGAAAATGACGTCCGGTTTTCAGCAACAAAACATTGCTCATAATTAATCCATCATGAACCACCAGATCTTTTACCTTACCAGCAAATTCTTTACCGGTGAGCAAACACCCGCCTGCCGGACAGGGAAAATCCTTAATCTCCAAGAGCTCTGCCAGGGCAAACTGCGGTTTTCTCGATCTGCCCTTGATCGCCATAAGTTTGGCTCGATCCACCCAGCCTTTTTGCTCCGGAATCGATTCTTTTAATAGTTTCGCAGACAAAGGGCGCAGGATCAACCCTTCCAATCCTGCCTCTTTTTCAATTAATCGCATAGAGTTAAGATGCTGCGACATTGGCCTCTGACCTAAAACCTCACCAGTGACAAGAAAAAACGCTCCAACTTGATCCATATATTCCCTGGCTTTTTTAAACATTAGGATGCGGCAATCAATACACGGATTCATCCCCGAACCATAGCCATGTTTCGGTTTTTTGATAATTTCCAAAAAATCCAAAGTTGAATTTATGACCTTTGCCTCAAGTCCCATTTCCTCTGCCGCCTTTTGCGCTTCCAGGCGACAACTTCCTTTGACTGTACAGGTACAAAAGGCCGAAACAAAACTTAGAATTATAATTTCTATCCCTTGTTCTTTAACAATCCGTACCGCCAAACGACTGTCTAATCCACCGGAAAGAAGGGCAACTGCTTTAATATTTTTTTGCCTGGTTACCATATCAATCAACTTTTTTTATTAATACCTCATAATAATTTTCTACTATTTAATCGACCATTTAAAACCCTTTAGGCAGAAAAAAACTGCTCCATACTAAAATATCGCTCGCCAGTATCCGGAAAAACCGTAACAACTTTTTTCCCACGGCCTAATTCAGCCGCCACCTTCAAAGCGGCAATAGCGGCGGCGCCGGACGAAATCCCCACAAAAAGACCCTCTGTCATGGCCAGTCGCCGGGAAGCCAAAAAAGCTTCGTCATCTTTGACTGTAATAACCTGGTCAATAATATCACGATTTAAGACCTTAGGTACAAAACCAGCGCCAATCCCCTGAATTTTGTGCGGACCAGGTTGACCTCCCGAAAGTATCGCTGAGGTTGCCGGTTCAACGGCCACAATTTTAATGCCGGGGTTCCTGGCCTTCAGGACCTCGCCCACTCCGGTTATGGTTCCACCTGTCCCCACCCCAACGACAAAGGCATCTATCTGCTTACCCAGAACATCCAATATTTCCTTAGCCGTTGTCTGGCGATGAACCTCTGGATTGGCCGGGTTATCAAACTGTTGCGGCATGAAGGCTTTTTTCTTTTTCGCAATTGATTCTGCTCTTTTAATCGCGCCATTCATCCCTTCCACTCCCGGGGTAAGCACAATCTCCGCCCCATAAGATTTAATAATATAAATTCTTTCCAAACTCATGGTTTCCGGCATAGTCAAAATAATCTTGTATCCTCGAGACGCCCCAATCATGGCCAAGCCAATGCCGGTATTGCCGGAAGTAGGCTCAACGATTACGCCTCCAGGCAACAATTGCCCGCTCTTTTCGGCTGCCTCGATCATCGCCAAACAAATACGGTCTTTGATGCTTCCGCCCGGGCTAAAGAACTCCACCTTGGCATATATATCGGCCGCATTTTTGTCAACCACATTGACCAGTTTGACCATCGGAGTTTTGCCGATTAATTGCGAGACATCCTGGCCACCACCCATATAATAAACAAACTCCAGGCGGTCACCTTGCTTGATAAAAGTTGAATCATAAACTTTTTTTTCGATAATTTTATCATTCAATTCAACAGTAACAACATCAAGCCTGACGCCTTTTAACTTTAATAATTCCGCTAATGTCGACGACTGATCAAGCTCTTCCGGTTTTCCATTTATTACTACGTTAATACTCATAATACCACCTCCTTAATATTTAGTTCGAATTTGCCTGTCTTCATGTTTTAATTTCCTCTTCAGCAATCTTACCCTCGACAATCCTAAATGACCTGAATTGTATTTTACCATGCGGAGGCAAATAAATAATCACATAGGAGAGCGCCGAATAAAAGGCCAATTCAACATCGCGCGCCGAAGGATAGGCTTCTGACTTTGGGTGCGAATGATAAATCCCAACCATCTCCAAGCTCTGTGCCCGCAGCTCCTTCATTACCTTTAATTGTTCCCTGGGCTCCATAAAATAACAACTCTCCGGGCTATCTGAAGCATTCTTAATCTGATAAACCTTTTCTACCTGGCCCCGCCGTCCCGCCAGAATCCCGCAAGCTTCCTTTGACTCTTCTTGCCTGACCTGCTCTATTAATTCAAATTTTAATTTTTCGTTAATGATCAACATTTTAACGCCCAATAAAAACTTTGGTTAAGACAAACCCGGAGATAAAAGCCAGCGTTGGGGTAATCGCCCAGGTCAAGAAAATCCGGCGCGAAACCGTCTGCGTCATAATATGTCTTTCATGTTTTATGGCGCCGATAGCCATGACGCTTAAGGCTTGAAGCTGTACCAGCGACTGCGGAATGCCCAAAACTGAGGCAAAGATCAATAAGCTGGCCGTTACCAGATTGATCAACGAAGCGGAAATTAAGCCTAACGGCACAATTTCCTGCCCAACTGTCGTCATAATCCTTTGGCCAAAAACCAATCCGCCCAAACCAAATAACAACCCCACAATCGCCAAGCCTTTGAGCGGATCAACCAGCCCGGCGCCGGCCAGCGGCCCCACCGCATTAGCCACGTTATTGGTGCCGGCTGCAAAAGCAATGTAAAAGCTGCTCAGCAAGGCCAAAGCCTTGACTTTGCCTTGATTGGAAAATAGTTTTTGGTACAAATGCAGGTTGGCCTGACTCGGAGGATAAATTTTCTTATAGAGATAAAAGGTCGAGACAAAGGAAAGCAGCGGCAAGATTATCCAGAACGGTAAGATCTTCAAATAAATACCATAATTTAACCGCTCCAGGGCCAAACCAACACCGCTGATCGCAAACACAGTGGTCCAGCTCGTTGCTTCCGGCACCTTAAGGATGTTGGCGATAAACAGCCCCATGGCTGAAGAAATCAAAATGATCAAGACCACATCAAAGCTCATGTGCGTGGCCGGGATCATCTCGTTGCCCAGCGTTTTAACCACGTTAAAGCCTAAAAGGATCCCGCCCAAAAAGACAAAAAGAGTAAACCACAGTACCGCCGCTTTGTGTTTAATGATTTTTGCGCCGTATAAAGCCGCAAAAGCCGGCGCAATATTGCTCCCTCCCATATTCAGGGCGAAGAACAAAACCGATAAGATGAGTAAAAAAAGTTTAAATTCCATCTCCATTCACATTAATTAGAGGCCGGGTGTGGATGCCACATTCACCCCCGCATTTACTGGTCCCAATCCAGCGACCGGCGCGTTCATCATCGTCATTGCTAATATGCGTACAAGGGGCACACCCCAGAGATCTGTATCCTTGCATATATAGCGGATTAACAGGAACCTGATAAAGAGCCAGATATTGCCACACTTCTCGCTCTTTCCAAATTAATATTGGATTGAGCTTAATTAAGCCCTTATCTCTCTCTTCAACCTCTGTAAAGTCGGTTCTGGTCCGCCCTTCTGTACAACGCAAGCCCGTAACCCAGCATTTAACCTTCATCTCTTCCACCGCCTGACGGATTGGCTTTACTTTTAAAATATCACAACACTTATCAGGATCAGTTTCATAGAGCTTATCTGGAATTTGCTCCTCATTGCTGAATATTTTTAATTCCGGATATCTAGCCGTCACCTCATTCATAAATAATTTAGTCGCTTTTGGCTTAAAACGGGTAGTTACAATAAACCCCCTGATTTTAGGATTTACTCTCTTGGCCAAATCCCAAACTGCCACAGAATCCTTGCCCAAACTATTGGCCACAACCAGATTGTCACCATACTTTTCGTAGGCCTCCTCAATCAAGGCTAAAGACCGATCGACCTTTTCCTTAAAATTGAGATTATCCACCAACCCCTTTAAATCATCCTTATTTTCCAATAAATTCATCAGTATCCCTCCTTAATATATACGACATTATTCTCACGCACCCGTCTCCCTTCCTATAATTATTCATCGAATGAACGCAGGGCAAAATTTCACCCAATCCACACTTACCCTATGAAGTCAATCAAGTATAACAAGCCAGACACAAAAGCGTCAATACATGACAGGCCTTAACCCGACCAAACTAATCGCCTTTTCGCTGATAGGCGCCACTATAGACTTCAAAAGTGGCCCTGACATTATTTCCGGCAAGGGTTCGCTTTCTTTGCCCTAAATTATGATTATTAGAACTAAGCGGATTTTGGGCCCCAATTATCTTAAGAAAACAAAAGAGCTCTTTTATCTCATCATAATATTTTGTAATTAGTTCACCAGAAATCCCCTGCCCCACAAACAAACCGGCTAGCGCCCGCTCCAGGTCCTGCTTATCAGGAAAACTATTGACCGACCAACCGTCCTGCCGCAACTCATTCAGCGTAGCCGGACCAAATGTCGCGAAACAAAACGTTCCTCCTTTTTTCAATACGCGAGCCGCTTCGGCAAGAACTTTTGTAAAATCCATCCAATGCAGCGAAGAAGAAGAAACAACAAGATCAAACTCATTATTTTTGAACGGCAATTGCTCCCCATCTCCAACGATAAAACGTATATTTTCTTGGCTAACTTTTTTGTTGGCCTGCTCCACCATGCCGGGAGCCAGATCAAGGCCAATTAACTTGGCTTGAGGATATTTAACAGCCAACCTGGAGAGCAACTCACCGGTACCACAACCCACATCTAAAATACGCTGATAATCGCCCGAGATTCTCCGCAAAAGTTGCTCAATAATCTGATTATGCAAATCAGGCTCCTGGTCATAGGTCAAAGCGCTTCGGGAGAAATTCAGCCTGATGCTTTCTTTAATATTTTTCATGTTTAGAGATAAAATCCCTTAATAATTTATTGAAGCGCTCTTTGTCTTCCAGAAACGGGGCATGCCCCACCCCCGCCAGAAGATGCAAGTCAGATTCTTTGATTCTATCTTTCATATATGTTGCTGTTTGAGCTGAAACAATAGGATCTTTGTCCCCATGGATCAAAAGCACAGGCACATTAATTGTTGGCAGCAAGCCTCTTAAGTCGTCGTGCTCCAATCTCTTGAACCACTTTTCCAGATCCCCCCTCTCCGGCACAGGTAAATGATCAATCAGGTGATGAGATTGCTTGTCTTTGAAAATAAGATCATAGAAATAATTCATCCCCTGCTTATAGTCTGTTAAAAACTTCTTTTCCAGCCTCTTTAAGAGCGCCAATGGGGCACCACAAGGATAATCAGCACTTTTAACATACTTCGGAAAGGCCGAAACCAGCACCAACCCCCTGATCTCCTGGCGATGTTCCGCAAAAAGATCCAGCGCCTTCCACCCCCCCATCGACCAACCTACAACATAGACATCAGTCGAGTGATCAAGGCGTTCAATATCCGTTACTACCTTATAATCTTTGGCAAATCCCCTGACCTGATCTTTCCAGATAATTGGACCAGTCGCAAACCCGTGCATAAAAAGAATCGTCGCCATATTAGTTATTATAACAGATATGCTATAATTTATACTATGACCCACACAGCTCTTGCCCGGGAAATAATTAACGGGAATCCCATATCTTTAAGAGAAGCAAGCGCTCTTATCTCAACCAGCGACGAAGATACTTTTAATCTTCTGGCCGCCGCCAATCTATTGAGAAAGACGTATAAGGGTAACAAGATCAAACTTTGCGCCATTGTTAATGCTAAATCCGGCAGGTGCTCGGAAGATTGCTCTTTTTGCGCCCAATCGGCCCATCATCAGACCGGCTCGGCAACCTACCCCCTGCTCAATCAAGAGGAGATGGTCAACGCCGCTAAAACGGCAGAAACAACCATGAGCGCCACCTGCTTTAGCATTGTTACCTCAGGCAAATCGACCAAAACTGACAGCGAATTAGAGACTATCGGATCAGCACTTATGGCCATTAATCATGAAACAAACCTTAATCGCTGCGTCTCTATCGGGACATTAACAAAAGAGGCCATTTTAAAGCTAAAAAATAGCGGGTTAGAAAGAGTGCATCACAACCTTGAAGCTGCCGAAAGCTACTTTAGCCGGATCTGCACAACCCACACGTACGCGGAACGATTGCAAACAATTAAACTGGCCAAACAGGCTGGCCTGGAGGTCTGTTCCGGCGGAATTTTTGGCCTCGGAGAAACTCTCGAGCAACGGGTAGAGCTGGCCTTTACCCTGCGGGAACTCGAGGTTGAATCTGTCCCCATCAATATTTTAAATCCGGTTAAAGGGACTCCGGCTGCCGACAATTACCAGCCAATGAGCCCCCTTGGAGTTTTGAGATTGGTCGCTACCTATCGCTTTATCCTGCCCAATGCAGATATTGGGGTTTTTGGTGGACGTGAAAAGGCTTTGGGTGAGCTGCAACCACTAATGTTTATCGCCGGAGCGAATGTTACCCTGGTTGGCGATTATCTGACCACCAAAGGCCAGGCGCCGGACAAAGATCTGAAAATGATTGCAGACCTTGGCCTGGAAATTGATCACCAATGCTAGAATTTATTGATCAAGAGCTTGAAGCGCTCAAAAAAGCTGGCCTCTATCGGGAGCTTAAGGTTATTGATCGCTCAAAAATTATAATCTTTTGCTCCAATGACTATCTTGGCCTGGCTAATCACCCTAAAGTTATAAAAAAAGCGACCGGAGCTTTAAAAAAGTTTGGGGCGGGGGCTGGCGCATCCAGATTAATCTCCGGCAACACTATTATTCATGAAGAATTAGAAAAAAAACTCGCCAGGTTCAAAAAGAGAGAGGCCGCCATTGTTTTTCCAACCGGTTACATGGCTAACCTGGGCACAATATCTGCCCTAACCAATGAAAAAGACACTATAATTATCGATCGCCTCAACCATGCTTCAATTATCGACGCTTGCCGGCTTACAAAAGCCAAGTTTCAGGTTTACCCGCATAAAGATATGGCCACTTTAGAAAAGATATTAAAAAGATCAGAAATATATAAAAAACGATTAATCATTACTGATTCCATCTTTAGCATGGATGGAGACATTGCCCCCCTCCCCCAGATAGTTAAACTAGCCAAGCGGTATAATGCGATCACCATGATTGATGAGGCGCATGCCACCGGGGTTTTGGGCCAGAATGGCCGGGGGGCAGAGGAACATTTTGGCATTGAAGGACAAATTGATATTGTGATGGGAACTTTATCCAAAGCCATCGGCAGTTTGGGCGGTTTTGTGGCCGGGAGTCAGCGCTTAATTGATTATCTTAGGAATAAAGCCCGCAATTTTATCTATACTACAGCCCTTTCCCCAGCTTCCTGCGCTGCTGCCATAGCCGCCTTGGAAATAATTGAAGCAGAGCCAAAAATCAGACAAAGGCTCTGGACCAACGTAAAATCTCTGGGATTTAAATCAGAGACGCCAATTATTCCCATCATGATCGGCGACACAAAAAAGACCATGGCCATTTCGCAAAAACTTTTAGCGCGCGGCTTTTTTATTTCCGGCATCCGGCCGCCAACCGTGCCCAGGGACCAGAGCCGTCTGCGCCTAACCATTACCGCCAATCATTCCCAGGAGGAGATAAAATGTCTGGTCTCTTTATTACAGCCACTGATACAGCAGTAGGCAAAACGTTTGTTACTCTGCTTTTAGCTCAAAAGCTGATTGAAAACGGCTTTGATGTTGGGGTATTTAAACCTATATCCTGTGGGCCAAAAAAAGATAATGATGCCGTCTATCTCAAAAAAGAACTGGGATTGAAAGATCCGTTTAATCTTATCAATCCAATTCAACTAAAGCTGCCTCTGGCTCCATACGTTGCCGCAAAATCACTAAAGAAAAAGATCGATCGCAAAAAGATCTTCCGAGCTTACAAAAAACTTTCAAAATTACACGAGATTGTTTTAGTCGAAGGGGTTGGCGGAGCCCTTGTCCCAATTGCTGGAGATTATTATGTGGCTGATTTGATAAAAGAGCTCGACATCCCTACTATAATAGTGGCGCGAGCCGGTTTGGGCACCATCAACCACACTTTGCAAACAGTCGAAACTTTGCGCGCGTTGAGAATTCCAATAATGGGGATCATAATGAATGGGTATAAGGGAAAAGAACTGTCGGAAGAGACCAATGACGAAGCAATAAGCAAATTATCAAAGCTGTCGATTTTAGCAAAAATACCATGGCAAAAAATTTAATCTGGCATCCCTTTACGCAAATGAAAGGTTGGCTGGAGCATGATCAGCTCACCATTGAGCGCGGGGATGGTGTTTATTTATAC
>METP01000010.1 GCA_001771365.1 candidate division WOR-1 bacterium RIFCSPLOWO2_02_FULL_46_20
AAATAAGACTACTGGTTTACTGCCAGGTCAAAAAATCCAGTCTGATATACACTCCCATTTGTTGAATGATCTATTAAAACAATATTTTCACCTCTGATTTCAATTGTTAGGTGGTCGCCAGACACTGTACTATCTCCAACAGGCAGCAAAGGGGAGTTGCGCCCAATATTCGCCTGGCCATCTTGAATTATGATCCAGTCAGTGCCCGGCCCTTGAACATAGAACTGGCCATTTTGTCTGCAAACAAAGATATCTGTGTTAGCCCCTAGCCTCACCTGCAGGAATTGCCCTTGCTGCAAAAGCACAGGCGCACTTATTGCATTGTGCAAAGCAGTCTCCCTTAAGACAAGCCCAAGCCCCTGCATTATAGCATTATAGCGAGTCTCAAAATCACGAATTGGGATATAATAATCTCTGTCTTGCCCATCCCTTAGTCCATTCCTGTGCTGTACCCCATGTAAAGACACAATATGAGACTGACCCATGAGACTATTTACGCGTTGCGCGGTTGTTGTCAAAACACTCGATACGGATGGATTGCCAACAATCGCTCCGTTTGTTTCTATCATTTCAATTACCGGCGTTGAATCAACCCGCGCGATTCTCAGTATAACATTGACATCAGAAGTTGCCTCACCTGTAAACACTTGACTTATTGCCCCGGTATTCACATCTACCACCAAATTAATTTCGGAAACATCTGTATCGTTATACAAGCCTGTAAATAATTCTCCTTGTAAAAATCTATTTACATTTGCCTCCACAATACTTTCATTCCCCAGTATCACTACCGGTTCAGGAGCTTGAGCTGCTTCTGCCGGAGTAACTGGCCTACCAAACTCCCTATTGGCCAAACCTGATTCTCCTCGCAAATCAACAACCCTGGTCCTGCCTTCTGGGCTAACCTCTACAACACTTAAAGCATTTCCATAACTGCCGTGGACAATAATATGGTTATCCATTCCGAATGGAACATAGGCAGATTGTTCATCATTCGGCGTGTGACCAGCCACAATTACCGCATCTTCTGGCAATCCAAGCGCGTCCCTCATCGCGATCAAGTCTTCATTTGAATATTGTTCGTTGGGCCTGCTCCACATTAAGGCCCGTTCAGTATCAGAGTTTAAACGAGCATCAACAAGCTGCTGCCGATTAATTCCTTCTGCAACAACAGGCGTATGCCCGGCTAAAATCGCGCCTTCCGTACCTTGAAAAATTACAGCCAGGGGACAGCTCTCAAAAAATGCTTGTAATTCTCTGACGTATTCTTCTCCTCTGGCCTCTAAAAGAGCCTCTCTTAGTAATTCTCCCTGCATCACCCCACCCTTATAAAATAAACTTTCTCCCCCACCAAAAACAACATCATGATTACCCCTAACATAATGAACGAGATCAGGAAATTCTGTTCTTAACTGCATTATGGCATCTATCATGTCAATGGATGATTGTGTTTCACTATATCTCTCTAATCTGGCCATCGGGTCATTGCTTCTTCCGCCAGCAGGATAATTTTCCGGATGTATCGCATCTCCCAGGAAAACAAGCACCACACTGCCGTCTTCTAAACCAGCCCTATACTGATCTACTATTACCCTAAGGTTTTCCACATTTGCATGGAGGTCGCCGACCATAATAACTCTTCTGCCCGGCTCTATTTCTAATAACGCTCCCGGCGCATTTGCCAGCTCCGGCCTGCCAGCCGCAACAGCTGCCTCTCTGGAAACCAAGGGCCTTTCATAAATTCCAGGCGCGCCAGCATCAATTTGTTGGGTATATCTCAAATCCCGCACTTGACGTAAATATTCCGGTACAGCCGGCGCTACGGCAGCAGCACCATACCTCTCGGCAATTTGATAAGCCGGCTCATACCCACCATGCATCTGTATTCGACTATCAGCAATAATTCCCGAATCAATAGTATGGCCGGATTGAGCATCAAGAAGGACATAGTTTTCTACTCCATTGTTTCCAACACGCCTTTCAACCGTAACATCAGGTACAACATCCTCTCTCCCGGATCCAGGGTCTCTGCTTAAATCAACCAGCTCAT
The DNA here is from genome assembly GCA_001771365.1 of candidate division WOR-1 bacterium RIFCSPLOWO2_02_FULL_46_20. Lineage (GTDB taxonomy): Bacteria > Margulisbacteria > WOR-1 > O2-12-FULL-45-9 > O2-12-FULL-45-9 > O2-12-FULL-45-9-A. Next base: position 2,051 of record METP01000010.1, read on the forward strand.
AACCTTCTCCTCTTGGCCTGATCATGAACCCTTGAGAACCGTCAAAGTCAATCCCTGCAACACCAATCCTACCTGTTGTTATTGCATCTCTCATAGCTAAAACCCTACGCGCAATTTCTAAACCGCGTTCTTGAGACAATTCAACAAGAGAAGGGCTCCCATCAATGTTTTGCCATACAGGGTCCTCACCGGGAGCCCGGTTACTGTTTTCTCCATCGTGACGCAATCGTTGAGTAAACCAGCCCTCAGACAAAGTAAGTTGCTCTATCCATTCGGGGCGGGCACCATTGAAACTATTCGCCTGTTCGCTAACGATTCTTAGATGGTTGAGCTTAATATTTATCCAGCTTAACTCTCGCGTGAGAGGCGTGTCATGGAATAACACCAATTCAGGCGCAAGCTCAAGCAAAGCTTCAGGAGAAATATTCTCTGGATTTTCAACCCCTCCTTGCCTGAGGCGCTCGTATAGCTCTTCTCTTTCTGGCGAAGCTTGCCAGAGGTCACGCACTTGGAGCCGGGCGTCAGCTTCATAAACCGGCAAATCAGGATAAGCTTCCCTCGCTCTGGTCCTGGCCACCTCTATCTCCACCAGATCCGAACCACGATCAATCATGGCTTGATTAACATAAGCTTGAAATTCAGCCTGGCTGGCAAAGGTTGGGATCATATTTATCTCTGTCGCCTCGCTGACTCTTTCACTGGGCGCTTCGGTTTGAACTCCCCTTCTGTTGGGTTGTAGCCTGATAACCGCTGTTACTTCTGCTTCAGATATTCCACGTTGTGCTTCCGGTGTATAAAATCTGTAAGTCCTTACCCTCCCATTGGTCGACGGCCCTTGATAATCAAAAGTGATCAGAGTGATCGGCCCATTTTCCTGCACCTGCAAATTATCAACGTAGGAATAAGATTCACCATCATTGTAGGAAACCGGTTCTAGAGACCGTAACGCTTCCAGAAAAGCAGGCACATTTTCCGCGGGAATAGTGCCAGAGGTGCGATTGGTAAGTACTACGCCAAAGTCATTATTTTCTGAAAGCAGCGGTTCAATAATAGTAGTATATTCTGCTTCAATAGCATCTAATTCTCTTATTAACCTCTCGACCTGTTCAAAAGTCCGGGGATCACGCAGTTGCGGGATTCTTTCAAGCGCTTCGCTGCGCGCTCGCAAAGCACTACGATAGGCGCGAATAATTGCCATAAAATCACCCTCGCCAGTCTCCCCGTAGCGCTGTAACAATTCTGCGGCATCGTTAATGGCCGTATCAGACTCTTCAAGCAGACCCCTGAGTCGTTCTACAGATCTCCCTCTGGCAGCCTCATGTATCGGACGAACGATCGGACTGGCCAAGGCATTGCCAACCTTGAGGGATAATAGGAATAAGGTTCTATCTCTCCAGGCGCTTAGTGAAAGAGTTTCTTCTGCCGCTTCAATAGGATCAAAAACTCCTTCATGGGCAACTTGCTGATAATTGACAGACAAGAAATCCCAGACACCAAAGGCTCCTAATTCAGTCACAAAGGCTCCCGCGCGCAGTCCATTGCGCAGCCAAAAATTCCTTTCCGCCAAAGGAGCAAGATCCCTAGTATAACGCGTAAAGATACTACCGGCACCGCGCAGAAAAGCAAACATGCCGGCGGTCAAGAGTGTTTCTTCTCCCAGTTGCAGAAGATTTTCTTCAAACGTCAGGTTGGGATCAAAAAATGGCTGGTCATAAATCCACGAATGCAACCCACGACTTGTTACGGTAAAGACTACCGCTTCGGTTCCATAATAAACAATGCTCGAGCCAGTGCTGCCCAGAAAAGCCGGGACATAAGCCCCGGTCAATTCAGCCGCAATGCCCGAAGTAAATGCCGCCGCAATGACAATGCCAGTCCCTACTACATAGGTATTAAAAGCAGCAGCAGAATCATAAACATCTTCTAACTGCAACAGCATCGCGGAATTGTTCATTTCCAAAAAGTAATTGCGCGCCTCATCAAGTCTGCCCTCTTCAATCATTATTTCGATTTCTTCATACCTGCCAATAACATAATCAAACTGGCGCGCTTCATCAACTTCAAGGTCTGCTTGCCCCACTGTAATAACCTCAAATAGAGTATTCTCTATCCGATTGCTCGTGGCCACTGTCTCTCTCATTTCTCGAAGAGAGGAAAGACGATAATCCACGTTGCTAAGTAAAGCAGCTGTATCTAGCCTTGCCATGACCCTTTGATAAGCAGCCAAACGATCTGAAATAGTGCGGAAATATCGGCTGGATGGATCAATGCGTTCAAAATCTCCTCTAGCTGCTACCACTTCTCCACTACCAATAGTCGACGGAATTTCGACGACCTGATCTAGCTCGGTCTCCAGCAGGTCCCTAACATATGCTTCTTCGTTATTAGCCATTTGCTGCATGATATCCGTAAACACAGGTAATGACTCTGCCTGTGAAAAATCTAACTGTTCCAGCCGCTCAACGGTTGCATCTAATTGAGCTATTTCGGCACGCAGCGCTTCTTCGCGCGGACCAGGAGGGATTTCTTCTGGCACAAAACTTTCTTCTATAAAAGCGTTTGTCCCAAATGGATCAGAGGGACTAAATCTGTCTCCGCTATTGACATCCGCCGCAATTGCATTAGGTATTTGACTTTCTAAACGCTCCCGATAAACAGCCGCTCGGCTAAGCAACATGTCACGATAGCCTGCCAATACTTCCAGTTCGACAGAACTTAAATCGACTGTCTCAAGAATAGTGGCGTATTCTTCTAAATATTCCAAACTTTCTTGAAGATCCAGGCGATTTTGATAGCCGTCATTTTCTGACAAACGCTCTGCTCTAACTTCACCCAAACGAGCCATAAAAGTCTCAACTTGCGGCTCTAAGTACAAGCCTTCAAGTCCCGCGATATAAGCTTCAAACTCGGCATTGCTGTTAAACACTGGCAAGGCCCTACTCCCTCTAAGATCTTCAAAAACCGAGTCCATATGGTCCATATGCTCAAGTTGTAACTCGCCTAAGACTTGCGACACAGTTGTGCTGGCTAAATATTCTCTTGAAGGAGTAGCCGCGGAATGAAGAGGATATTCTGATTGGATTATTTCATAGATTTGCGTTCTTCTCTCTGCTATCTGTTGATAACGGACCAGCAAGGCCAAAGTCTCCCTGCCGCGATCAAAGACTGCCTGGTCATAACGCAGCAACTCGCCTATAATTTGACACTTGGCACGCCTAATCATCAAACTTAGTTCAGGGTGTTCGGCCTCTAAAGCATCCAAAAATACTATTGTTTCTTGAGCCTGCTCCAAAAGCCCAAGATCATTAACTAAAGCAGGTAAATCAACTGGGTTGGCAGTTTCAATTGCTACTTTAAAGGCGGCAATTTCGTCTAATAAACGCCGTGGTAATTGGTTTTCATATTCTCTAATCTCTGCTCTAAAGTCATCAATTGCCTCGGCAAAGCCAGCGTCAGAAAGCGCTTCCGGCGGCTCAGCATACCTTGTCTCCATGTAGCCAACAAAATAGTCAATGTAATTTTCGCTATTTAGTTCACCAAGATCAAAACCGATACCTTCGGCATAACTAAGCAGGGCCGTGACTTCCTCATTAAATTCTTCTCTAAACCAATCCCTGGAAAGATCATCCAGTCCTGAAACCCTGGGTATGGAGGTTAAGGAAAAAGCAGATCCTGATATAGAAACAGAGTCGCCTTGCTGTCCCGGGGTAGAAACCAGCTCTGGACCTCTTCGAATAAGGTTAGAAACGCTATTCTGAACTGTACTTACTATATTTAGTATTGACATTTAGTTCCTCTTATAGGGAATCATAAAAAAGCGTACTCTATACAAGTACGCTCTCTACTGTATTTATCGTATTTCCAAGGCAATTTCTTGCATAAATCTGCTATAATAAACGATACAAAAATGATCAAAAAGACAGACCCGGATATCATCAAAAGCTACCTCGAAGACAGCTCTAATTTAAGCGGCGGCTATGCTGACGGCGTCTATATTCCTGAAAGTGAAAAGGACGTTATAGAAGCCCTGAAGGAGTGTAATAACAAAAAGACTCCTTTAACTGTCTCGGCTGGCGCAACCGGCACTACGGGTGGCTGCATCCCATTTGGCGGCTGGGTTTTGACCACTCAAAAGCTTAACAATATCATTGACATTAAAGGAGAGGAAAAGCTGGCCATTGTCCAACCCGGGGTCACCCTTGAAGAGATTGAAAAAGCCGTGGCCAAAGAAGGATTGCTTTACCCTCCTGACCCAACCGAAAAAACAGCCACCATCGGCGGCAATATCGCCACCAATGCCTCCGGCGGCCGCGGCTATCGTTTTGGCTCAACACGAGACTGGGTTAAAAGAATAAAAGTTATACTTCCATCAGGCAAAGTGCTCGATCTTAAACGTGGAGGCATTCGCGTTACAGATTACTCGTTACCCGTCCCTCAATATAAAATGCCAAACGTCAAAAACTCCGCTGGATATTTTGCTAAACCTGGCATGGATTTAATCGACCTTTTTATTGGCTCTGAAGGTACACTCGGAATAGTCTCTGAAATCGAAATTGCGCTCATCTCTGCCCTTAAGGAAACCTTTGATGTCGTCGCCTTCTTTCCCAACGAAGAGGTAGCAGTTGACTTTGTACTGGAAGCAAAGAACAAAAAAGATCCAACAGTAAACTTTTTTGAATATTTTGACCATAATACTTTGCAAATGTTAAAGAAAAACTATCCCAATATTCCTAACGGTATAAGGGCCGCGGTGTATATTGAGCAGGAAATAACATCTGAAAACGAGAACACTTATCTGGATGTCTGGATAGAGCTTTTGGAAAAATTCCAAGCCTCAATGGATAACTGCTGGCTGGGCATGGACAGCAGGAAAAAAGAAGAGCTGGCTAAATTCCGCCACGCCATTCCAGAACATATTAATGAGCTCTTTAAGCAAGAAAAGCTGGTTAAAATGGCCACTGACATCGCGGTACCAACTAACTGTTTCAAAGAAATGTACAATTTTTACGTCTCCGAACTCCAAACCAACAACTCCGAACTATTCCACATCAAATTTGGTCATATTGGAGAAAATCATTTACATGTCAATCTTCTGCCAAAAACAGAAGCAGAAAAAAACATTGCTAAAGATTTAGTTGTGAAATTCGTCAAAAAAGCCATAAACTTAGGCGGCACCATCTCTGCCGAGCATGGGGTTGGCAAAATTAAGCATGAATATTTAAGAGAAATGTATGGCGCAAAAGGCATTAATGAGATGAGGCGCACCAAAAAATCTTTTGACCCAAACAGCATTTTAAACCTGGGCAACATATTCTAACACGCCTCTTAAATTTCAAAATTTTAAAAATTTTTACCGACCATGTGAAATTTTTGCCGAAATCAGTCGATAATAGTTTAGAGGCACTGAGAGGGTTTAGGTTAATCAGTGATCTCTAGGAAAATTTAACTATGAGCAACAGTAAAGCTGATTGCCTGATGATGCAAATTAAATTTAGAGGGAAGGAAGCCCAGCGGGTTTCCTTTTTGCGTTTGGGAGGAGCAAAGCAATGATGCAACTTGTCGCAACATCTCAACAAAGAATACCCGCGAATCACAAGCCATTAAGGCCTGGAGAAAGATATAAATTGCTTCATAAAATAGCCAAAACTGGCACAACTAAAATCCATCTTGCTTTTGATGTTGATCAGGGACATGATGTCATTCTCAAAGTCGTCAGTCGTGAAAATCCCGACGTTATCCGCGCCCTGGTTAACGAAGCCAGGATGTTGGAAAAGAGAATTTCCATGTCCTTCCCTGAATTTTATGAGTATGGTGAGCTTAGTAGCTCTGACTTTAATTTTATTGCGATGGAGGCTATTCCGGGAAGAAATTTAAGTGATTTAATCAAGATGAATACGGCCGGCGTACCCTGGTGGAAAGCGGTAGGATATGTTAGGGAGGTTGGCCAGGCCTTAAAAGATTTGCATGAGGGAGGATATGTCCATCAAGATATCAAGCCTGCTAATATTATTTTACCAGACAATGGAGGTTCCCTCGGAAGTATTCGCCTCATCGATCTTGGCCTAGCTTGCGGCATTGATGCGGTTGCGCCCAAAATATTTTTGGGGACTCCGGAGTACGCTTCACCGGAACAGGTCAAGGAGAAAAAAACCTCCGTAAGATCTGATATTTATTCTCTTGGAATAGTCCTTTTTGAATTGCTTACGGGGAAAAATCCTATGCTGGACAAAAATTGGGCGCGAAGTTTGACTAACCAGCTTATAAAGCCATTTCCGGAACTCCCCCGTGAAGCCCTGGTCGGGAAATTGAATGACGTTGTTTTTGCACGCTTGCGTAATATAATTGCCGGAATGACCGCAAAAGATCCCGCAGACCGTCCACAAAACATAGATATTGTGCTTGAAGCATTAGGCGAACTTGGCCCTCCCCCTTTCCCTGATTCTGCGCTGAAATATATTCGTCTCCTGCCTATCTGAAATCTGAGAAATTGAAAGTTAGATAATTTAGCTAACCCGCGCCAAAAATTAAGCCCTGCAAAAAATACTTGACCTGGTTATTCCGTTCAGCTAT
>METP01000011.1 GCA_001771365.1 candidate division WOR-1 bacterium RIFCSPLOWO2_02_FULL_46_20
ACCAACCTCATAGGCTTGCCGTCCGGCCTGGACAGCCAGTTTAAAAGCCTCGGCCATTTTTACAGGATCAGCAGCAATGGCTATCGCAGTATTAACAAGAACAGCATCGGCCCCCATTTCCATCGCCTCAGCGGCATGCGAGGGGGCACCCAGGCCTGCGTCAACAATTACCGGTATATTGGCCTGCTCAATAATAATGCCAATGGCCTCTTTTGTCCTGATACCCTGATGCGAACCAATGGGCGAACCAAGCGGCATAACAGTGGCTGTGCCGATATCTTCTAATCTTTTGGCCAGAATCGGGTCAGCATTAATATAGGGAAGAACAATAAAACCCTCTTTAACCAATATTTCCGCGGCTTTTAAGGTTTCTATTGGATCAGGCAATAAATAATTTGGATCGGGAGTTACTTCAAGCTTAAGCCAATTGCCAGCCCCACCCGCCCTGGCCAAACGAGCTAAACGCACCGCCTCATCGGACGTCCTGGCTCCCGAGGTATTGGGCAATAGTAAATATATATTTCTATCAATTGCAGCCAAGATATCTTCCTGGGCAGAGTTAAGATCGACCCGACGTAGAGCAACCGTAACAATCTCGGCACCGGAAGCCAACAAACTCTCTCTCAGAATTTGATTTGAAGGAAATTTTCCGGTACCCAAAAGAAGCCGCGAAGCAAATGTTTTATCCGCTATTTTGAGTTTCATTTTCAATCCATTCTAAAAACTGTTTATTACCATTTGAAACCGGTAAAGCCACGATACAAGGGCATTCGTAGCTATGCAAGGCTTTGACCTTTGCGATCAGTTTGGGCATCAGCATTTCTTTGGTCTTGGCGATCAGGACAGCTTCGTTACCCTGCTCGATTTTACCTTGCCACCAATAAATGGACTCCATTTTATCAATAATATTGACACAGGCGGCCAACCTGCTCTCAACCAATACCCGGCCAATTTTTCTGGCTTCAGCCTTATCTTTGGTGGTTATATAAACAAAATTCAGCATCACATTTTAGCCGATATATCTTTTAACTATTTGTTCAAACGCCGGTTCAGGCTTAAAACCTATTAAACGCTCCATTTCTTTTCCGTCTTTAAAAATAACAATGCAGGGGATACTCATTATCCCGTATTGTCCGGCCTTTTGCGCATTGTCTGTAGTATTTACTTTGCAAAATTTAATTTGAGGGTATTTCTTTGAGACCTTATCGTAAATCGGCGACATCATGACACAGGGACCGCACCAGGGCGCCCAAAAATCAACAAAAACCACCCCCTGATTCTGCTCGACTTCCTGGGCAAACTGCGCATCCGTAATTTCCATAGCCATACATTTATCCCCCTTCTTATGTTAAAATGATTACAGTGTTAATTATACGACCTCAAAGAGATGAAGACAAGGCGGCAATTAAAACTATTTTAGACGAGCTCGACCTTTTTTATGCCGGCCTTAAGATTGAAGATTTTTGGGTAGCAGAGCAAGATAAAACAATCGTTGGCTGCCTGCAGCTAACTGACTATAAAGATTTTTTGTTTCTAGGCTCTCTAGGCATTAGTTTAAGGCTGCAAAAGTCAGGCCTGGGCAAAGCCCTCATGGATAAAGTTCTCAAAAACGCCCAGAAAACCGTTTATCTCTACACCGTTATCCCAGATTTCTTCGCAAAACTCGGGTTTAAAGTAATTAACAACCCACCACATAATCTACCGCGTAAAGCCTCCTATGGATGCGAAAACTGTCATCCGAAAAGATGCGCGACTATGAGAAAGGAAGCAAATGCTGCCCGAATATCCCAACTTTAAAACCCTCGAGCTTTCCGACCTCGGGAAAATTATCAGTCATTTTAAAAATCATAAGGCCACCGTCTGCGAACTCGCTGTAGCCAATCTATTTATCTGGCAGGAGTTTGATCATCCCAGGCTAACTATAATAAACGACAACCTTTGTATACTCATCACACCGCTAAACGAGCCCCCGTTCTTTCTTGAACCGATTGGCAAAAACAAACTTATAGAAACCGTGGCAATCTGCCTCAAAGACAGCGGACGCCTGGCTCGGCTCTCTGAAGAATTTCTTTTTCATCTGCCGATTGAGAATTATCATGTTGTTTGCTCCCGCGACCAGTCAGACTATGTCTACGAAAGACGAGCCCTGGCTGAGCTTAAGGGGAAGAAATACGACGGTAAACGCAACCACATTAATAGTTTTGAACGGCGCCATCAGGATTACATATTTGGGCCCCTAAAGCCGGAACAAAAAGAATCATGCTTAAATCTTTTTGAAAACTGGTTTGCCATGCGCAAAGAATCGCGCCACTTTCCCAGGCTGGCTTATACCTCACAAAAGGCGGCCGTGGAAAAAGCCTTTGAGTATTTCAACGCGTTAAAATTGATTGGCGAAGCTATCATTATTAACGGCCAGTTTGAGGGTTTTATCCTGGGCAGCCCTTTAAACGAAGAAACAATCACAGTCCATTTTCTTTACGCCCTGCCCAATCATCGGGGGATATTTCAAGTCTTACTCTGGCATGCCTGCAATAATACCTTCCGTGGCTACAAAAGCATTAACCTGGAACAGGATCTAGGGATCCCCGGCTTAAGAAAAGCCAAATTATCTTATCAGCCGCAACACATAGAAAAAAAATTTGAGCTAAAAAATAAGTAGCTTAGAGTTTTAACAATAGCAGCATTACCCCAAGTCCCAAAAATAAAGTAATAATATGGAGAATCGCTTTAAATGATTGGGTTTCTTTTTTCATTTCAGGAATTAAATCCGATCCGGCAATATAAATAAACCCCCCCGCGGTAAAAGGGACAATAAATGATGAAATGGCGGCCACCTTTGTATTTAACAGCAGGATGACAATCGCTCCCAACACCGCGCCGACCGATGCCGCAAAATTCATCAGCAGCGCTTTTTTGCGGCCAAACCCGCCATGGATGAGCACCCCAAAATCACCCATCTCCTGGGGTATCTCGTGCAAGATCACGGCCAGAGTGGTCGTTATGCCCAGTGGGATGCTGGCCAGAAAGGCCCCAGCAATAATCATCCCATCAATAAAATTATGGAAGCCATCGCCCACCAGATTCATTAGGGCAAAGGGATGAGGATGCTCATAAGAGGTCGGGACATGACAGTGCCGCCAATATATTACACGCTCCAGAAAAAGAAAGGTAATTATCCCGGCCAAAATAATGGCTGACAATATCGGGGTAAAACCACCCGACTCAACCGCTTCGGGAATCAGATGAAAAAATGCTCCACCCAACAACACCCCGGCAGAAAAACTAACCAGAAACATGGTTAGCTTCCTTAACATCTCCAGCTTAAGCGAGAGGGTCAATACGCCAATAAGGGAAACCAAACTGACGAGAGAAACGGCTGTCAAAGCACATATCCAGATTATTATCATGGCTGACTAGATTCTAACATACAATGTTCATAAAGCACGAGTCCCGATGCAATCGGGAGGAGCCACCGACTACAATTTAACAACCTGCCCCCGCCTGCTGACAGACGGGCCCGCTCCTCTTCCATCGAAAATTTTGGTGGGGTTTGAAGCCGGATTTTTCTAACCAATTTTCAATAAAAAATCTCTAAACTGATTAATTTGGGCGTTGATTTTCTCATATACGGATTGTAATTTATCCGCTAGTTCCTGACAGCGCTCCCATTTTAGCTCAAAGCCGTAAATATTTCTGAATAAATGTCTGAAACTTAAGTATTCACTTAGTGTTTCGCCAAGATCCTGTGTCGATATCGGCTAAAATCACGTCGAATTTACCCATAAAGCACCTCTCCGGTTTCTTTGATTTTCTTTTCAATCAAGGGAGGCGCGTCCTCAAGCGGCACAAGGTCAACCCTCCTTCCCCCAAAAAGTCCCATAATTTTCGCCAGGGCGGGAAAATATTTTTTCGGGGCAATCCCTTCCACCGCCAGATCGACATCTGAAGCTTCATGAAAAAAAGCGGGTGTCTTAACCGAACCAAAAAGGTATATTTTTTTTGCCTGAAATTGGTCGGCTAATATCTGCGCGGCTTGGCTTGCCGCCTTACGCAGCGTCTCAAGCGCCGTCTGTTTATCTTCGGCTTCTTTCGCAAATCGCGCGGCCCACAATTTTCGATAATCAATTTCTACCATTAAAAACCATCCCCCCGGTAATATTACCAAAGTTAATTTATTTATGCAATCGTTTGCTTTGGGTCGCGGGTATTGGAGCTATGATTTTCTGGAGAAGATATTGAAATTGCCGGAAGAATGAGCGAAAAGATTGCCGCCCAAATCACCCAACGCTTCCCCCCACCAGATCCCTCAACCTTTCAATAGCAACACCAACCTTAGCCCAAATTTCCTCTTTCTCCATACATAGATAAACAGAAACATTTTTTGAATGAAAATTTATATATTTGTGCGTTGTTTTGAATAGATCGATCCTAATTGATTCAAGATAACGCATTTTGCCGTCTGCGCCAAGGACCATCTCCCCGGTTGAACAAGCAATCTTGTTTTTTAGCTCCGGCGGATGGCGCAGAGCCCCCAAACTTATCCAGGCAATGTCTTTTGCCTTAATCTCAGAAAAGATCAAATCAACAACTTGCTTATATTCATCCTGCCAACCTACATAATAAATAATAGGATCGAAGTGAAAACCAACTCGATAACCAACCGCCACACACCTTTGAGCCGCGTTAACTCGATCATTTAAACTAACAGTTTCGAACTCTTCACTCTGAATCACTCTCTCCGGATTAATTGACCAGGCAAAGACAGTTCTGCCTTTGTGGTCAAGATCGAGTAGATGGTCAACCTCCGCGCTTTTTGTCTTAAGCTCCAACAGGTGTTTATTTTGTTGGGCGAACAGCTTAATCAATTTCTTTGACAGCCCGGTCTCTCTATCAAGCGCCAGGCTATCCGAAAACTGCCCGGTCCCGATCCGCAAAGGCTGATCGACTTTTTCCATACAATCACTCACTTGGGCCAAAAGCTCATCATCATTATCATAAACAACAATTTCATCTTTACCGTAATAAGTGTGGAGAAAACAATAACTGCAGTTATAAGGGCAACCAAGAATGTGGCTGATAACAACATAATTACAAGAAACACAACCCGCTTCGCAGGGACACGGTCGCACTAACGGTCGTTTGACCTTGTTTATCCGTTTAATTCGCACAACTGTTTCAGCACGATTTGAATCCGTGCTTTTTCTTCCGGTGATTTTTCACAATAAAAAGGCTTGTTCAAGGGTAAATCCGTAACCACATATCGGGCTCGAGCATAAAGCTTGGCTTTTTTGGCGGCGGCAAAGAACGCTTTGGTCTCAAAATCAATTCCCACCACCCCCCGCCTCTTCCAGGCCAGCAAGTTTTTTCTGGTTTCCTCATGAATCGAGCTGACAGACTGAATTGGTTTAGCACTATTAGTTGTCACAACATCACCAATTTTCAGGCCTTTTAACAACCCGCCAAGCGCGCCAATAAAAACCACTTCCCTACATTTTGTTTTCTTAAGCAGTAAAACTAAATCAAATACCGCTGATTGCGTCATGGGAGTTTTCACAAACGTAAAACCGGGAAAATCAGCGACAAGATAACTCAAGACCGACTTGTGGATCTCGGCCGAGCCAAAATGCTTTGGATAAAGAATCGGGGAAATAACAACTGACGCTTTGATCTCTTTCGGTTTTAAAACAAAAAAAGCCCCAAAAAGATTGCTCACACCTTTTTCCATTTCCAGCCACCCCACTGAAAATACATAGCATTTAACAGCATCAATATAACCTGGGCAATTAAAACCGCCAGCCAGACTCCGCTTAGGCCAAAAGCCGGCAGCCGCGCTAAAAAAACCGCCAGTGGGATCTGCACCAGCCACAACGACACCAAAGTAAACATCATAGTCGGCAGCGTGTCTCCCGAACCTGCGATCGCCCGCCCCAAAATTAAACCAACAGCGGTAAAAGCATTGCCCACCGCGATAAAGCGCAAGAATTCGCTGCCAATCCTGACGACCTCCACATCATTATTAAAACCCATCATCAATTGCGGCGCGCAGAACCAAAAGAGCGCCGCTAAAAACAACATAAATATCAAATAATAACCAACCGCCACCCAGGCCGAAGTTACAGCACGCTCCGGTTTCCCTGCTCCCAGATTCTGGCCCACCAAAGTGGCGGCTGCCGCGCCCAAAGCAAACCCGGGCATCATAGCCAGCATGCTCAAACGCATGCCAACACCGTACGCGGCAATCGCCTGGGTGCCAAACCTGGCCACAATGGCAACTAAAACCAGCCCCATTAGACCACGCAGTACCATCTGGGTCGAAGCCGGAATACCAATCTTTAAAATACGTCCCATCATGTTCCAGTCAACCTTAACATTCTTTAGCGTAACACGTACTCGAGAGCGCCCTTTAAGCAATATTTCCAGGGCGATTAATGAACCAATGGCCTCGGCAATCACGGTAGCCAGCGCAGCGCCATTAACTCCCATTTTTGGGAAAATCCCAATACCAAAAATTAAAAGAGGATCTAAACCAGCGTTGATCAAAACAGACACACCCAAAATTATCATCGGTGTGGCCGCATCACCCGCCCCTTGCAAGATTGCCGCGATAAAAAACATGTAAAACATAACCAGAATACCAACAAACGTGATGCGCATATAACCAATCCCCAGGTTTAAAACATCAGGTCCGGCACCTAACACTTTTAGCAGCCAGGGAGAAAAGTAATAACCAATTACGCCTAAAACAATTGACGCAATAAAGCCAAGGATTAATGACTGCACAGCTACATTATTAGCTTCGGCGGTTTGTTTGGCACCAAGGAAACGGGCAATCATGGCAGTGGTACCAATAGCAACACCCATCATCAGGAACATAACAACCATCAAAATATTGCCGCTCATGGCCACAGCAGCCAACGCGTCCGGCCCTAAACGGCCAACCCAGACCATATTAACTAAATTATAGGTCGCCTGCAGCAGGTTACTGATGATCATGGGGATAGCCAGCAGCCAAATGGCTTTGGAAATCGAAATAGAAGTTAAGTCGCGCTCTTGTTTGAATTTATCAAATAATTTTTTAATCATCTCTTATCGTGTTATAATAGCATACGTTATGCGTTTTATTCTAGCTCTTTCAATCCTCATTTCAATTGTAACTACTTTGGCTTTCCCCTCCTCAGAAGATTACAACCCCTGGAAAAGTTCTTATGATAGCGTTAAAGCAGAGACCATAAAATCTTACCGAAAAGGCTCAATTCAGGTTGAAGAAATCTACTACCAAAGCCGGCTTTATAATGGTCAGCCTTCTAAAATATTCGGCTATTATTGCTACCCGGCTGATTTTGAACAGGAACTACCGGCTATTATCATTTCTCATGGCGGCGGCGGGACCGCCAGCTTAGCCAGAACAATAACCTGGGCCAACCGCGGTTACGCGGTGTTAGCTATCGATCTGCCGGGCAAAGGCGAGCAACGAGCCAGCTCGAGATCTACCGGCCCCAACATGGATGTCCCTACTCTCTTGCGCACAACACCTAACATAGAGGACAACTATCTAATCCATTCTGTTGCCGCTATCCGCAACGGCATAACTTACCTCACACAAAGGGCTGAAGTTGACGCAGGAAGAATCGGCCTGGTGGGGTTGTCCTGGGGCGGGGTTAATACCATATTAACCAACGGCCAAGACAAGCGCTTAAAAACCGCGGTTAACGTCTTCGGCGCCGGCTATATCCCGGAAGGCTGCACCTGGCAAACCCGTTTTGACATAATGACTGATGAGGAGCTGGCTCTGTGGGACAAATACATTGATCCAAAAAACTTTCTCACAACCCAACATGCCCCCATCCTCTTTATAACGGGGACAAATGATCACTGTTATTACTTGCCGACTTTTCAAAAATCATACAATGAAGTTACCGCTCCCAAAAAGCTGGTGCTTATCCCTAACCTAAAACATCAATTTACAGCCTCTTCACAAAAGATTGTCTGGCGCTGGCTCGATCTTTACTTAAAATATGAAGGAAGCTTTCCAGAGGTCAAAATATTATCTTTACATAAAAAGGGGAACGACAAAGTAGTTATCTCAGCCAGCGCTACCAGCGGTCAAGAGATAAGTGATGTAACGCTTTACTATACACAAAGCGCTCCCACTGCTTGGACAAAACAAAAATGGGTCAGTCTGACTCCATACCAGGAAGACGGGGTTTACTATTTTGGCGTTCCCACCTCTTTAATTGAACCGGAGATGCTGTTTTATATCCATGCCTCAGACATAAAGAACGGCACCGTCTCCACTCCTATCCGCTCAATCTTTAGGGTAAGCTTAAAAAAGAATGAAGACGCTTACGCCGTCACTTTTCCGATCATAGAAATAAATAAACACACCCCGCCGATAAAGTTTGTTGGCATTGAGGACGCGCCGCAATTCCCGCAGATATTATTTTCCAAGCACAATCGAAGT
>METP01000012.1 GCA_001771365.1 candidate division WOR-1 bacterium RIFCSPLOWO2_02_FULL_46_20
CCCCGTAAATTCTCTGCATCATGGGGTTGGTCTCAATGCCATGCCAGTAGGCCCCGGCAATTGATAGCAGTTTGAAGGCTTTGATGTGGCCGGTATGATCTATGTGCGGCCCGCGGCACAGGTCAATAAAAGCGCCGCTCTTATAAAAGCTGACTTTCTCGTCTTCGATCTCATGCAACAGCTCGATCTTGTATTTTTCTCCCCTCTCCTCCATAAGCTTGAGCGCTTCTTCCTTGCTCATTTCGGTGCGCTCAAATTTTTGATTGGCCATGATAATTTCTTTCATCTTTTTTTCTATCTTGGGGAGGTCTTCGGGGGTAAGTTGTTCCGGCATGTCAAAGTCGTAGTAAAAACCATTCTCTATCGCCGGGCCAATGCCAAGCTTTACTCCGGGAAATAGCGCTTGAACAGCTTGGGCCATAACGTGGGAAGTAGAGTGTCTAAGAGTTTCTAAGTCAATCTGTTTCGTCACAAAATGAAGTATATCATAGGCAGAAAGTTGAAGTAAAGGTTTGGGTTAAACCCGCATACCCGAATATAAAAACGAAGGCCCAAATTCGAACCTTCGTATAAAATTAAGGGATTAGAGTTGTCGGCTTTTGACGGGTAATCTTGTCGGCTTCCAGAATATCTTCCAACGTAGGATTTTCCTTATTCTGGTGCCGCTCCATTGCCGCCTTAATCTTCTGCGGTAGTTCGGCAAAGTTAATTTGGCCTCGCAGGAACAACTTAACCGCCTCTTCGTTAGCTGCATTTAAAACAGCTGGCAGGGTTCCGCCTTTTTTCCCTGCTTCATAGGCATATTCCAGACAGGGAAATTTTAGCCTATCTGGTTGAAGGAACTCTAGTTTTGCAAGCTTGGCAAAGCTCAATTGATTCCAGTGGTTAGCAAACCTGGAGTCCTCTAATAAAGCATACTGAATTGGGATCCTCATATCGGGTGCCCCAAGTTGCGCTTTAATTGATCCGTCGACAAACTCAACGAAAGAATGAATGGTGCTCTGCGGATGGATAATAACTTCGATTTTTGAATAATCGAGGCCAAACAGATGATGCGCTTCTATTACTTCAAAACCCTTGTTCATCAAAGTCGCGGAATCTATCGTGATTTTGGGCCCCATTTTCCAGATGGGGTGGTTAAGGGCTTCTTTGGCTGTTAAGGTTGCGAATTTTTCAACCGGCGTTTTAAAAAATGGGCCGCCGGACGCGGTAATAACAATTTTTTTAATGGTTTTTGGGTCTTCGCCTTTGAGACACTGGGCAATAGCGCTGTGTTCCGAGTCAATGGGAAAGATTTTTACGCCGGCGGTTTTAATCTCGCGCATAAAGATCTCGCCGGCCGCAACCAAAACTTCCTTAGTCGCCAAAGCGATATCTTTTTTTGCCCTGACTGCTTCAATAGTTGCTGAGAGGGCTAAAGATCCGGGGATGGCCACCACAACCATTCTGGCGGACAGCTCTGTGGCAACCTTGGTTAAACCCTCCCGTCCAACAAAAAGTTGGACTTTGGTTGCGCCAAGTTTTTGCTCGACTTTTTGTTTAACTTCTTCCGTGGCAACAGCCACAATTTTGGGAGAGAATTTTTTGATCTGCTCAACAATCAGCTCGACTTCATCTTTGGCCGCCAGAGCAACAACGGTTAGGCTGCTGGGAAAAACCGAAACAACTTCGAGGGTTTGTTTGCCAATGGATCCGGTTGAGCCAAGAATTGCCAAACCTTTTTTCATAACGGGGACATTATACTACACTTCGTGCCTTGGTGGTATAATGTCTCCGGGGTGATCCGCATGAAAAAACTATTAAAATGGGCCGGCGTAATTATTGGCTCTCTGGTCGGGTTGTTGATCATTGGCGCAATTGCCCTGCCCTTTGTTCTGCCGCTTGAGAAAATAAAAGAGCTTGTAACCGCCAGGCTCTCTGAAGCCATCCACCGCGAAATCAAAGTTGAAAAAGTTTCGTTCAACCTCTTCTCCGGCATCAAATTAGAAAAACTTTCTGTTAGCAATCGTGAGGGTTTTGCGAAAAAACCTTTTGTCTCTGCCGACGCTATTGAGCTGCGTTACGCCTTCTGGCCGCTCTTTAATCGCCAGATCATTGTCAAGGAATTCAGGCTGGTTAAGCCGGAAATCCTGATTGAGAAAAACGCCGGAGGCACAAGTAATTATTCAGATATGACGGGAAGCGGGGAAAAACGTAGAACACAGAAGGTAGGGCATGGAACGCAGGAGGAAAAGAAACAAGGTTTTTCGTTGGTAATAGACACATTCTCAGTCCACCAAGGACACATCACCTACTCCGACTACGGCACAAAGACCAGCAGTGAAATTAAAAACGCCAATTTGACAATCTCCGGGATTGCGCTCGCGCTGGTTAAACCAATCGACTTCAAATTTTCAGCCGTCGCTGTTTATCAAAAGAAAGACCTTCCGCTTTCTCTGGCCGGCAAACTTGGCATTGATCTTAAAAAGGATAAAATAAGTCTGGCACCGCTTACACTAAACGTTGCCGGGGAAAAGGCTGACTTTACGGCCTACCTGGCTGGGCTAAAAACAACCCCTTCCGTAAATTTTACGCTCTCTTCAAAAAAACTTTCTCTTGATCCCCTCCTTGCCCTCTTTGCGGCTGGCGCCCCCGCCGAAAAGAAAAAAGCCAATAAGGGCGAATTAACCAAAATAGTCGACAACGCCACCAAGGCTGTTTCGCCCCAATATCGGGTGAACGGAAGAATAAACATAGAAAATCTGGCTGTGCAAAATTTTAAGCTTGATAAAGTGGACCTGCTTATCTCCCTGGCTAACAAACAAGTTAGCCTGGACGTTAAAGAAATTGTTCTTTACGACGGCAAGCTCTCTGGCTTAGCCAGGATCAACCTGGCGATTTCCGGTTTATCCTACAACCTCAAAAATCTTAAGCTGGCAGGTTTTAATTCAACGCCATTTGTCAACGCGCTTATTGAAACTTTCTTAACCAGCCAACCGGACTACAAAGATTTAATCGATAAGGTTTATGGCAAATTAGATCTGGCTTTGTCCCTCGCCGGCCAAGGGGTTGAACCTCAAGATGTTTTTGCCAACGCTATTGGCAACGGCTCTTTTTCTTTGACAGGAGCAGAATTAAAGCGGCTAAAAACACTGGCAGAGATCGGCCGGGTTATAAAATCAAATTCTTTACAGAACGATATAAAGCTGAAAGACTTGCGGGCCGCTTTTTTGCTTAATAAACGCGTCTTGAACACCAAACAGATTAGGTTCGACAGCAAGGACGTCAAAGCTAATTTTGCCGGAGGTGCCGACCTCGGCAACCAACAATGGGTGCCCGGCAATCGCTTAAGCTTAAGGCTCTCCCCTGACGCAACCAAAGGCCTGGCTAAAGAGTTTAGTCTCTTCAGAGATAAAGACGGCTGGTTTGAATTGACGGTTGAAATGACTGGTTCCCTGACAAAACCGGTGCCAAAACCAATTCTAGACAAACCCATTGAACAGGCTCTCGGTAAAATTAAGCTGAAGATTGAAGCAAAAGAAGTAGAGATCAAACAACAGGTTCAGACAGAAATAGACAAGAAGGCCGAGGCAGCAAAGAAAACCATTGAAGACGAAGCCAAAAAGAAACTCAAGGAACTTATAAGGTTCTAATTGCGTCATGATGTGGTGGGAGGAAATAATATGAAAAGAGTGACTGTTATTATGTTTGCTGCCGGCTTGATTCTTTGCTCAATTGCTTGGGGCGAAATCAAAGACCCGATCAATCTTCCCATAGATAAGCTCTACGCTACCCCGTCCAAAAATTCAAAAGTGATTTTTGACGTCCCGATGGAGGTTAAGCTCCTGGACGTTTCTCCAGACATTAACTGGTATAAAGTAAAAATCTCTTATAGTTTCGGCCCTTTTAAAGCCACTCATATCGGCTGGGCCGAAATTCCTATCGCCGACACACTCGTCGAAAAACACATTGTTTCTCAATATAAAAAGATCCTTGCCGAAGAGTAAAACTTGTTAAATCTCGCCTAGCTTGTTATAATCGTTACAGTGATACCTATGAAAGAAGAGCTAATAAGCCTCCTTAAACAAACCGGCGCCGTTAAGTTTGGCGATTTTACTTTGTCTTCCGGCAAGAAAAGTGATTTTTATGTTGACTGTCGCAAAGTCACCCTCCATCCGCAAGGAGCTAAGTTAATTGGGAAAATCATTCTCGATAAGATTAAAAAATTAAAAATCGACGCTATCGGCGGGTTAACCCTCGGGGCTGACCCAATAACCTCGGCCATTGTTACTCTTGGAAATATACCGGGTTTTATAGTCAGAAAGAAAGCCAAAGAACACGGCGCGCGACAAAAAATTGAGGGGATTATTGAAAAAGGCTGGCGCGTTGTTATTGTTGAAGATGTTACCACCACTGGAACCTCGGCCCTTCAAGCCATTGAAGCCGTAGAAGCAATCGGTGTTAAGGTTGTCAAAGTAATTTCTGTGGTTGATCGAGAAGAAGGCGCGGCTGAAGCTTTAAAAAACTACGCTTTTGAACCGCTCATTAAGAAAGGTGAATTAGATACGCCCGCGTAGCTCAGTCGGTAGAGCATTTCCATGGTAAGGAAAAGGTCGCCGGTTCAACTCCGGCCGCGGGCTGTTGACATTAAATGCAATTTTTTGGTATAATCACTGAGTTGTATCAGCAGGTTCACGTAAAATAACAGGAGGTAGTAAAAATGGCAAGGGAAAAGTTTGAGCGAAAGAAACCGCACATAAACATAGGAACGATTGGACATGTAGATCACGGCAAAACCACGTTAACATCAGCAATTACAAAATATTTATCGACGAAGGGGATGGCCAAAGCCAAGGCTTTTGATGAGATCGACGCCGCACCAGAAGAAAAGGCCCGCGGCATCACCATTGCTATTGCACACGTAGAATATGAAACAGAAAAAAGGCACTATGCCCACATCGATTGTCCTGGTCACGCTGACTATGTCAAAAACATGGTTATCGGCGCCGCTCAGATGGATGGAGCAATACTGGTTGTTTCCGCGGCTGACGGACCTATGCCTCAAACTCGAGAACACATCCTTTTAGCCAGACAGGTAAACGTTCCTGCCATGGTGGTCTTCCTTAACAAATGTGATATGGTCGACGACAAAGAGCTAATTGAGCTGGTTGAGGTTGAAACCAGGGATTTGCTTAATAAGTATGAATACCCTGGCGACAAAATTCCTATTATTAAGGGCTCGGCCCTCAAGGCCATGGAAGATCCTTCTGGAGAGGCAGGAAAAGTTATCCAGGAGCTGTTAGATGCCGTTGACAACCACATCCCGGAACCAGCAAGAGCGTTAGACAAACCTTTTCTGATGTCGGTTGAGGATGTTTTTACCATCACCGGGCGTGGAACGGTAGGCACTGGCAGAATCGAACGCGGCAAAGTCAAAATAGGTGAAGAGGTTGAGATTGTCGGTCTTGGCGCCAGCAAAAAAGCTGTTGTCACCGGCGTTGAGATGTTCCGCAAAACATTAGACGAGGGAATGGCGGGCGATAACATTGGACTGCTGCTAAGGGGTGTGACCAAAGAAGAGATAACCCGCGGCATGGTTGTAGCCAAACCCGGTTCCATCAAACCACATAAAAAGTTTGAAGCTCAGGTTTATGTTCTTACCAAAGAAGAAGGCGGCCGACACACTCCGTTCTTCCCTGGATACAAACCGCAATTTTTTATCAGAACAACCGACATTACTGGCGAGATAAAACTGCCGGATAAGGTTGAAATGGTCATGCCGGGAGACAACATTATTATGACCGTTGAGCTTATTGATGAGGTTGCGATTGAGGAAGGACTTCGTTTCGCGATCCGCGAAGGAGGCCGAACGGTCGGCGCCGGAGCTGTCAGCAAAATCATTGCGTAATCTTCCAGAATTAGAAGAAAACACCTTTGAAAATATTGAGGAACCAGGGAGCGGAGCTGTCCCTTTTTCTTTTATCCATTCTGTGGTTCACACCATACTTAAAATTGTCGGCGGCTTTGCCATTACCTCTGTCATAGTCGCTATGTCGTTTGTTTCATATGACTACATCATGACCCGCCACGCCTTTCCAGCCCAAACTTACATAGGCAACGTCGACGTTTCCGGCCTAACGCAGGGGGAAGGCATAGCTAAACTAAAAAGCCTTACCTTGGCCCAAATCTTTTCACCATTAATCACTCTTGAGACAGACAACGCCAGCTTTTCATTTGCTCCGGATGAACTCGGCGTGTTTGTCTTATATCAGGATACTGTAACAAACACTTTTAAAATTACTCATAAAGAAAATTATGTTGCCGAGTTAAAGGAACGGATTGCCAAAGGAGAATTTGTTACCCCTCTAATTTTAAGCATTGACGAAACCCGGCTTAAGGCTGTGCTCGAAGAGCTGGCTAACGAGATCCGTTCGTCCCCCAAAAACGCCACGATGCTCTTATACGAAGAAACCGGAGGATACCACATTGAGTCCGAGGATCTGGGAAGAGAATTAGACGTTCACAAGAGTGTGGATATTTTTAAAACTGCTCTAAACCAGGGAAAAACAAGCGTCCCTTTGGAGCTCGATTTCACTTACCCGCACGTAAGAGAAAAAGATTTGCGGGCTCATCCCCCCGCTTACCGCCTTTCTGCTTACACCACTTACTACGGCAAGCACGATTCGCCCAACCGCATTCATAACATAAAACTGATCGCCTCCTGGATTGACGACACAATCCTGATGCCTGGGGAGCGGCTTTCCGTTGCCGATGTTATAGGTGATGTTACCTCGGAAAAAGGCTTTAAGCAAGCTTTTGTTATAGTCGGAGGAGAATTGGTCCCCTTATTGGGTGGCGGCGCCTGCCAGGTTGCCACAACTCTTTTTAATGCCGTGGCGCTGGCAGACCTTAAGGTTTTGTCCCGCCGCAATCATTCTTTTTATTTCAGCATTTATCCTCTGGGCAGAGACGCGGGGGTATACCCGGGCCAGCTCGATTTTCAATTTAAAAATGATTCCGGCTATCCAATATTAATCAAGAGTGTCTATACCAACAAAAGGCTTTCTTTTCGACTTTACGGCACTCCCGACGGTAAAAAAGTTGAGTTTTCCCCTGTCTCAATTCTGGGGCTCAGTGGGGGCAAATATGTGCCTATGTCTCTTGGGCGCGTAATTGCCACCGATGTTCCATTTAAGACTTTTGTGACCAGGACTGTCTGGGACAAAGAGGGCAAAGAAATAAAAAAAGAAGTTATTAGCAGCTTTTACAAACTTTACGGGGAAAAAACAAACGTACCGGTCAGACGCCCTGAGCCAAGATGAGACAAAAATCAATACTCCGATCATTCACCCTTTCAGGGATCGGCCTTCACTCAGGGGGAAAAACAACAATTATAGTTTCCCCTGCCCCGGCTAATGCCGGGGTTGTTTTTATTCAAAAAGGAGTAAAGATCCCGGCCTTAATTTCAGAGGTCAAACAAACCGGTCGCGGGACAACGCTTAAAGGAATAGCAGTAGTGGAACACCTCCTGGCTGCCATTTTTGGCCTTGGCATTGACAACCTTCAAATAGAAATACGGGGGAGTGAGCTCCCAGCCATGGACGGCAGCGCCGCTCCTTACGTAAAAGCTCTACGAGCCGCTAAAATTGTTGAACAAGATGTCGAAAAGACCATATTAATTCTGTCGCAACCAATTAAAATTATTGACGGTGGGTCTTCGCTCGAAGCACGGCCCTGCCGTGGATTTATCATCAATTTTATGGTAGACTTTCCTGGGGTTGGGGAACAGCGTTTGTCCTTTAATCCTCAAAACCAGCATTTTGATAAAGAGATTGCGCCCGCCAGAACTTTTGGTTATTTTGAGGAACATGAAGCTCTCAAGAAGCAAGGCCTGGGTTTAGGCGCAAGATACGAAAACGCCCTTGTTTTAGGAAAAGACGGCTGTATAAACACGCCTCGCTTTCCTGATGAAATAGTACGGCACAAGATTCTGGATTTGTTAGGCGATTTAGCCCTTCTGGGCCGGCCTCTGCAGGCAGAAATTGAGGCCGTTAAATCTGGACATAAGCTAAACGCTGAATTAGTAAGGAGACTTTCAAAAGCATGACTGTTTTAAATATAAATGAAATAGCAAAAATCATCCCGCACCGCTATCCCTTTCTATTAATTGATAAAATTATCGAGCTGGAAGAGGGTAAGCGGGCCGTAGCTATCAAGAATGTCACTATGAATGAGCCTCAGTTTCAAGGACACTTTCCCAACCACCCTATTATGCCGGGCGTATTAATAATGGAGGCCCTGGCACAAGTTGGCGTTGTTATGGCTCTGCGCACAGCTGGGAACGAAGGGAAGCTTGTTTATTTTGCCGGCATTGATAAAGTACGTTTTCGTAAGCCTGTTGTTCCTGGTGACCAGCTTCGGTTAGAGGTTGAAACCCTTTGGATAAGGGGAGCCTTAGGAAAAATGAAAGGCCGGGCTTTAGTCGGAGACGAATTGGTTACCGAAGGAGAGTTTATGTTCTCGCTGGCAGACAGGGAAGCGGGGGGGGTACAAATCCATCCGACAGCCACCGTTCACCAATCGGCCCAACTGGATAACAACGTTGAGGTTGGCCCCTACGCAGTAATTGGCCCGGAGGTAATAATTGGCGAAGGGACAAAAGTCGGCGCGCACTGCATAATTTCAAAATGGGCCGCCATAGGCAAAGAAAACGTTATTCACCAGGGGGTCTCTATTGGCGCTGCGCCACAAGACCTAAAGTATAAAGGAGAAAAAGGCGAGATAATTATCGGCGACAAAAACATTATCCGCGAATTTGTCACTATCCACCTGCCTACCAACGGGGGCAAAACAGTTATTGGCAATGAAAATTTTATTATGGTCCACGCCCATATCCCCCACAACTGCAAAATTGGCAATCAAGTAATAATTGGCGGATATGTTGGGTTAGCCGGGCACACCGAAATTGACGATCAGGTAATTATCGGGGGGTTGGCTGGCATTCACCAGTTTGTGCGCATTGGCCGATTGACTATGGTGGGAGCACAATCCAAGATTTTAAAAGATGTGCCGCCTTTTATGTTGGTTGACGGGAACCCGGCTCAAGTAAGGGGAATTAATTCCATTGGCTTACAGCGCGGAGGCCTTTCTAATGACGCAATTAATGAAATCAAAAAAGCTTTTAAGTTTATTTATGAATCGGGATACACCACATCAGAAGCTGCCAAAGAAATCAGCAAAAGGCTGCGGCCACTGCCGGAAATAGAACAGATTCTTGGCTTCTTAAATGAAGAAAGCAAGCGCGGCATCAGCAAAAAGACAGCCCTTGAGCTTGAAGCCGAGGAATTAATTTTCCCAGAAATTCCTGAGTTAGGAATATGAGAAAGATAATGGTCTCAGCCGGAGAAGTTTCCGGGGATATCCACGGGACACACCTGGTCCGCGAAATTAAAAGACTTGACCCCAACATCTACTTCTTTGGCATGGGCTCTGAAAAACTTTTGGCTGAAGGCGTTGACATAAAAGTGGATATCACTAAACGCGGCACCGTCGGTATCTTTGAGGCCATCCCCAACATCATTCCTGTTTATCTTGCCTATAAAAGAATGGCCTCGTTGCTGAGGCAAGAAAAACCAGATCTGCTTATATTAATTGATTCCCAGGGGATAAACATGCCTCTGGCCAAAGCGGCCAAGAAGCTGGGGATCAAAACAACTTATTACATCGCACCTCAAGAGTGGCTGTGGGGCACAGAACGAGGGGTAAAAAAAGTTTCTGAGACAATTGATTTGATTATTTCAATCTTTGAACAAGAACACAAGGCCTACAAGCGGGCCGGAGGGAAGAGCGTCTATTTTGGGCATCCTCTAATCGACATCGTTCGTCCGGAACTTACCAAAGAAGAGACCATAAGCCAATTTATTGGCAAAGCTTCCGGCCCAATTATTAGTTTGTGCCCCGGCAGCCGCCCACAGGAAATTAAGGGGCTATTCCCAATCCTGCTAAAAGCTGGGGAGCTTATTCAAAAAGAGATCCCTAATGCCAAGTTTTTAATTCCTGCTGCCTCTACGGGAATGATCAAAGAAATTTTCAATCTAATCAGTGAAGATTTTCGACCCAAAGCGGTGGTAGGGCATACCTACGATATTCTTGCGGCCTCTGACCTGGCCATCTGCACCTCTGGGACCATCAATTTAGAAGCCTCAATCCTAGACACTCCCAATATTATGGTTTATAAACTACATCCTCTCACCTATTGGCTGGGGAAATATGTTTTAAAACTTGGCGAAAAGCTAAAATACTTTAGTATGCCCAACATGCTGCTGGACGAAAGAGTAATCCCCGAATTGGTTATGCGTGACGCGAACCCGTCAAAGATTGCCGCGACTGCCATGGCGATTTTGAAAGATAAAAAGCGGCAGGAGCAAATGAAAACTGATTTTGTCGATTTGAAATTGAAGCTCGGCCAACCCGGCGTTATCTCCAGATGCGCCGAGGCGGTAACAGCCCTCACCCTGGATATCGGATAAGTCGCCACATATGGAGGCCTAAAGGTCTCCGCTACAAGCTTTAGGACACCCTCGGGGTTGATTTGTATTCGCTAATCACACCACGCCCTCTCCCTTTGGGAGAGGGCCGTTAAAAAACCTTTCTCTTAGGAATAATAAATGATACAATAAACAGTAATTATGCCAGTCCCATTTTTTGATATTACTCGACAAAACAACCCTCTTAAAAAAGAGCTGGACAAGGCTCTCTTGGATGCAGCTCATTCTGGCAAATACATTCTTGGCCCCAATGTTGCTGAATTAGAAAAAGAATTTGCCATCTACTGCGGGGCAAAGCATTCAATCGGCGTAGCCTCTGGAACTGACTCAATTGAACTTGCCCTAGTGGCCGCAGGCGTAAAACCAGGCGACGAAGTTATAACCTCTCCCTTTACCTTTGTAGCAACAGCCGAAGCAATCGTGTATTGCGGCGCGACCCCCGTTTATGTTGATATTAACCCCCAAACATTCAACATAGATGCCTCAAAAATTGCTACTAAAATAACAAAAAAGACTAGGGCGATCCTCCCTGTCCACCTATTTGGGTTAGCTGCTGAAATGGACAAAATTGTTGATATAGCGCAAAAAAATAGCCTTGCGGTTGTAGAAGATTGCGCGCAAGCAACCGGCGCCCAATACGCAGGAAAAAGGGTCGGGAGCTTTGGCTTAGGCGCCTTTTCCTTCTTCCCTACTAAAAACCTAGGCTGTTTTGGCGATGGCGGAGCAATCACGACCAACGACGCACCAACAGAAAAAGAGGTCAAGGTGCTGCGTAATCACGGCAGCCGCGAGCAATATCGCCACAACGTTATTGGCTTTAATA
Source organism: candidate division WOR-1 bacterium RIFCSPLOWO2_02_FULL_46_20 (assembly GCA_001771365.1). GTDB lineage: Bacteria > Margulisbacteria > WOR-1 > O2-12-FULL-45-9 > O2-12-FULL-45-9 > O2-12-FULL-45-9-A. The sequence continues at coordinate 11,350 of METP01000012.1, forward strand.
GCCGGCTGGACGAGCTACAAGCAGTGATCCTTAGGATAAAGCTCCCATTGCTGGACAGCCTAATAGAAAAAAGAAGAAACAACGCAACTCTTTATTACGAACAGCTTAAGGGCATTAAGCAAATAGCTCTGCCCTTTGAGCCGGAACAGGCCAAGCACACCTATAACCAGTTCACCATCAAAGTTAAAGACCGGGACAAGCTGCAAGCACACCTTAAGGCCCAAGGCGTTGCTTCAATGGTTTACTACCCAATCTCGTTGCATCTACAGGAGGCCTTTGCGCACCTGGGACACAAGGCTGGGGACTTTCCGGAAAGCGAAGCTGCCCAAAAAGAGGTGTTGTCTCTGCCCATTTTCCCGGAATTAAGCAAAGCAGAGATAAACGAAGCCTGTTTCGCAATAAGAGAGTATTTTCAGCAATGAAAAAGGGACGCGGCCTAAAAATAGGCGTAATTGGCGTCGGCTCCATGGGCAAACACCACGCCAGGATATTGTCAACCCTGCCCGGAGCAAAGCTATTTGCTGTTTCAGACATCAATGAACAAGTTGCCCGGGAAGTTGCCGCGCGATACGGCGTTGAGGCTTATCCAAACTACCAAGACCTCTTACCTGTTGTTGATGCTGTTTCAATCGTCTCGCCAACTGCCACGCATTACGAAGTTGCTATTGATTGCCTAAACGCCAACAAGCCGATTCTCGTAGAGAAACCGCTGGCCAAAACTTCGGAACAGGCCAAAAAAATGGTCGCTCTGGCCAAAGAAAAAAATTTGGTCCTGGCGGTCGGTTTAATTGAAAGATTTAATCCCGCCTATATAGAACTCCGCAAGCTTATCAGAAAAGAAAGGATCATCGGCGTCAACATTAAACGCTTTAGCCCTTTCCCGGACAGAATAACCGATGCCAACGTTATTCAGGACATGATGATTCACGACCTGGACCTTCTCTTAAGCCTTTTCCCAAAACAGGAAATTGAAAGCCTAAAAGCAGGGGGCAAAAAAGTTAAAAGCAATAAGCTCGATAAAGTTTCTGCCACCATTTTCTTTACTTCTGGCATTATTGCCACCGTTGAAGCAGATCGAGTTTTTGGCAACAAAACAAGAAAATTTGTGGTTACAACAGAAAGACACCTGATCGAAGCCGATCTTTTAAACAAAAAAGTATACGTAAGAGACCTGCAAACGCATGTGCCCAGCGCTCACCACACCAAACAACAGGATCAATTAACTGCGGAACTTCTTGACTTTATCAAAGCCGTTAAAAGCGGGACTACGCCAACCGTAGACGGGGAGGCCGGGTTCAAATCTTTAAAATTAGCCGAGGAGGTAGAAAATAAATGCTCTTAACAATTCTTTCCTTTATTCTCGTCTTCACCATAATCACTCTTGTTCACGAAGGAGGCCACTTTATTGCTTCAAAAAGACAAGGAATCCAAGTTCATGAATTTGGCATTGGCTTTGGCCCCACCCTTTTTTCTTTTTCCAAGAACAACACAACTTATAAAATAAATCTTCTGCCAATCCTTGGTTATGTAAAAATCGCAGGGATTGACATTGATGATCCGCAGGAAAAGCAAATCCCTGAAGCAGAAAAATATTATGCAAAAAGCCCTCTGCAAAAATTTAAATCTATTTTTGCCGGCCCCTTTATGAATTTAGTGCTGGGCTTTATTCTGTTCTCACTAATTTATATGGTCTCCGGAGCTCCGGCTGGTGTTTCTAATGAACTTGCCGTGATCTCTCCTGGCTCTGAAGCCGACAAAATCGGTCTCCGGACAGGCGACCGCCTGCTTTCTGTCGATGGAAAAATCTTTGCTTCGCCAGAAGAAGCCGTAGAGCTGATTCACCAAAGTGCCGACAAAGAACTTGTGCTGGGCATTGAAAGAAACAACTTTAAAATTTCGGCCAAAGCAACCCCAAAATATAATAAACAACTAAAAATTGGCCTAATTGGCTTCTCTTTAAAACCCATTTATAAAAAGATCAATCCATTTGTGGCAATATATTACGGGTTAAGAGACGCGCTTGGCCTGATGTTAACAATTTTGCTGTTACTCAGCCGACTCATTGTGGGGAAGCTCTCATTCTCAGATCTTGCCGGCCCTGTTGGCATTGCTCAAATTACAGGCCAATATGCTCACCAAGGCTTCCTCTCTCTAATAAGCTTCCTGGCCTTTTTTAATATTAATGTCGCTGTTTTAAATCTACTCCCATTACCAGCGCTTGACGGGGGAAGATTGTTTTTTGTTGCCTTAGAGTATATCCGCAGAAAACCGATCAGCATAGAAAACGAAAATAAGGTGCACCAGGTCGGTTTATTTGTCCTTCTTGGCCTGTTAGCCATTCTAACGGTAAATGATTTTCTTAGGATTTTCCTTCGCTAACTAAGCAGCTCTTTTTGCTGCTAAATAGCCATTTTTCATCAGCATGGCGATAGTCATGGGACCAACTCCGCCAGGAACAGGGGTAATATAAGCCGCCTTCTCGCTAGCAGATTCAAAATCAACGTCTCCAGTCAACTTCCCAGCCACCCTGTTCATCCCTACATCGATAACTATTGCTCCATCTTTTACCATCTCACCATGAACAATCCCCGCGCTACCAACAGAGGCAACTAAAATATTCGCCCTCTTTGTTACCGCTCCAAGATCCCTGGTCCTGGAATGGCAAATGGTAACTGTGGCATGCCGCTGCAACAACATTAAGGCTACCGGCTTACCGACAATATTGCTCCTGCCCACAACAACAGCTTCCTTTCCCCGTATTTCGGTGCCTGTGGACAAGATTAACTCAATAATACCCTCAGCCGTACAGGGTAAAAAAAGCGGACTCTCACCCTTTAATAATTTCCCCATATTTATAGGATGCAATCCATCAACGTCTTTCACCTCCGCAATCTCGTTGAGCACATTAATGGCACTTATAGTATCGGGCAAAGGCAATTGTACTAGTATCCCATGTATGTTGGCATCACTATTTAATTTCTTTACTATGTTAATTAGGTTCTTCTCGTCTATGGATGCGGGTAATCGGCAAATCTCACTTTCAATGCCTACCTCGGCACACGCCTTCTCCTTGTTGCGGACATAAATTTGTGAGGCTGGATCGTCACCAACTAAAACTACACAGAGCTTTGGTGATACCCCCCTCTCCTTCTTAAGCCTGCCAATGTCCTCTGCCACTTGCCCCCTAATCTTCTTTGCCAACACGCTTCCATTAATTATATTTACCATAAAGTTATCCACACCCCTTATCCACAGGCCCTCATCCACCAAAAATGGACACGAGCTTGCGGGTAAATTATTTTCCTACACAAAAGTTCTCAAAAATTGAATTTATAACTTCTTCAGAAACCTGTTCGCCAGTAACCCCACCCAAAGAAACAATCGCATCTTTGAGATCGATACAAATTAAATCAACAGAAGCTCCCTTTCTACAACATTCAGCAGCGTTTAAAAGTGCCCTTTCCGCGCCTCTTAAACATTCGGCATGTCTTTCGTTTATCGCAACAGAATCATTGCCTGCCGTTTCACGCCTATTAGTTACCGCCAAAAAGAGCCCCTGCTTTAACTCCTTTATCCCCTTGCCAAACAAAGCAGAGACCTTATACCCCTTTAGCTTAACTTTACACCCTAAATCTGCCTTATTCAATATAACAATGCACTGTTTTCCCTTAGCCCTCTTAATTATTGATCTATCTAATTTGTCAAGCTGCTTTGATGCATCAATAACAACCAAGGCAAGGTCAGCAGCTGCAAGCTCTTGCTCTGTACGTTTAACGCCGAATTGTTCAGCCTTATCCCTGGGATGACGCAACCCCGCCGTATCGACAATTCTTAGTGGCAACCCATTAATATTAATAGTCTCCTCAATCGAATCTCTGGTTGTTCCTGGAAGATCTGTCACAATGGCCCTATCTTCTCCCAACAAGGCATTCAACAAGCAGGACTTACCTACGTTAGGCTTACCAACAATAACCGTGGCCAATCCTTGGCGATAAACCCTACGAAGCTGTGTATCCCTTAACATATCACTAATCACTTGAGTGTGAGCATTTATCTTTCTTATAACAGCATCATAATTAGTCTTTGGGTAATCATCAGGAAAATCAATTCGGACCTCAAACTTTGCCAACATAGAAACCAGCTTCTGGCGTAATTCCTTAACAACTGCCGAAAGCCGCCCTTCCAGTTGTCGAACAGCCAGCCCTGCCCCTCTAGCTGATTGCGTATTTACAAGATCGAGTATTGCCTCAGCCTGCGCCAAATCAAGCTTCCCATTAAGAAAAGCTCTTTTGGTAAACTCTCCTCTCTGGGCTAACCTTGAACCTGAAGCAAGCGTTAAGCTAAGTACCTTTTGTACTATAGCCATACCACCATGACAATAAAATTCAACAACGTCTTCTCCAGTATAACTCTTTGGAGCCAACATCAGACAGGCCATAATCTCATCGACCTTATCTTTTGTCTTTGGGTCGATTACCCAACCATGAAGCATACGGTGACTTTCGATTTTTGTGCCATTTGAAGGTAAAAATAGAGTGATTAATGTCGCTTGCGCTTCTTCTCCGCTCACCCTTATAACTCCCACCCCACCACTACCCAGAGGAGTGGCGATGGCTGCTATTGTCTCATCCTGGGAATGTTTCACGTGAAACATCCCCCTAGTCTCGCGGCGCAACGATCAAGACGCGGTTTTTCCCTTCTCCTCTACTAAAGGTCGTCACAAGCAAATTCTCCTGTAAATATATATGAACAAGTCGTCTGTCGGCAGGAGTCATAAATGGCATCGCCTTTTCCTTACCTGTTTGAAAGACCTCTTCAGAAACCTCTTTGGCTAATCTTTCCAAAGCCTTCTTACGTTTTTCCTTGTACCCGTCCGCATCAATATTTACCCTAACACGCTCCCCGCTTACCCTGCCCATAACAGAAGAAACTATAATTTCCAGAGATCTTAAGGTTACCCCTTCTTTGCCAATGATCCGACCCATATCCTCCCCTTTTATATTAAGCTCAATTGATTCTTCTCCCCTTTTTGCCTCAACCATAGCCACGAAAGACATTTTATCTAAAATTTCCTGTAACACCTGTTTTGTGTCCTCTTCAAGCCCTTCACTCAAAACAACCTCTACCTCAGCCTCCTCGACCCCGATTACACCCAAAACACCTGATTTACCCTCAGAAATGACAGAAAACTTCACCTTATCTCTTACTGTTCCTAAAACCTGAACAGCGGCCGTCACGGCGTCTTCAACATTCTTCCCTTTCATTCGCAAAGTCTTCATTGTTATGCTCCCTTCTTTCCTTTATTAAGGCTCGGTTTTTTCATAATATAGTACTGCTGAAGCGCTCCCGCAACATTAGAGACTAACCAGTATAGCTGAACCCCCACAGGGAAACTCCAACAGATAAAAACAATAAACAAAGGCATAAACATCGTCATCATCTGAGCCTGCTGCCCACCAGCCCCAGGCATAGTCATTTGCATTAACAAAGTGGTTATTCCAACCAACAGCGCTAGAACAGATATTCTGCCAACTGGCGTATTAATCCTTTCCGGCTTACTCAGGCTGTTTGTATTACCCCAAGCTGTCATCGCCTTTACCACATCATCATCTTCGAGAATCAACCCAATTTTCCCCAAGCTCTCCTTAACCTTCTTGATATCACCCGCCCTCTCGGGGCTAGTTGACTTCATAACATCGTTAAACAATTTATCCTCAATCTTTAACACATCATTCCAAACATATTCTCCCTTACCCCCAACTATATCTAACTTAATAACATTCCCTTTCTCAAGCCTATCAACCAGAACATCAGACCTAAATTCAGTGGCCGGTATTCGGCCATTAATCCATAAAAACTTAGTATTGTTACCCGGATCAGAAGTAATAGACAGAAATGACGGGCTAAGAAATGCCCAAAATAGAGCCAAAAAGAACGGAATCTTAAGTAGCATAGGTAAACATCCGCCCAGCGGATTCACCCCCTCAGACCGATAGAGCTGCATTGTCTCTTTTTGCAACTCCTGAGGACTATTTTTATGCTTATTTTGTAGATCCTTCATCTTTGGTTGCATCTTCTGCATAGCACTCATAGCCTTAGTAGACGATAAAGTAAGCGGATAAAGCGCCAAATTAACAGCTAATGTCAGCCAAATAATGCCCCAGCCATACCCACCAAAATATGCGAAGAACTTTAAGGCATCCAACATCATATCAGACAGAAATTCCATCTTTTCCTCCTTAAATTAATCTGATAATTATCCTACACAACAAAATGTTTCACGTGAAACATTACGGTACAGGATCAAAACCACCAGCAAACCACTGATTGCACCGAATTAAGCGCTTTAACGCCAAAAAGACACCATAAAACAAACCATGCTTACAAATTGCATCTTCAACATAATAAGAACAGGACGGAAAGAACCTGCATCTGCCAGTAGAAAAGTTGATTTTTCTGTATAAAATAAACAAATTTCTAAGCATTACAGAGTAGCTTTGCTCTGATCAAGCAGTTATGAAGTTCTTTCCTGCTTTTAGCCAGTGAAGGATCGTCAGCAGGTCTTTCTGGGAAAACAACTAAATCTATGTTTTTTGCTATCTTATGCCTAATTTCACAATAAGCGGCACAAATAACACGTCGTATGCGATTTCTTTTACAAGCATTTCCAAGTTTTTTTGGTGTGACAACTACCAGACGAGAACAAGCCCTCGCGTTGTCCCTGGCAACTAAAGAGAGTAGGGGTGTGCTGCTGAAATACTGTCTTGTTTTAAGGGTTGCTTTAATTTCGCTAGCCTTCGATAGTCTTTCTGGTTTAGGGAGCAAGACGCTTTCTTCCCTTTTTTCTTCTCTTCGCCAAAACCTTACGACCGCCTTTGCTTTTATTTCTCTTTCTAAAACCATGCTTCTTTTTTCTTCTTCTAGCGTGGGGCTGAAAAGTTCTTTTGACCATTATTTGCGTCCTTTCTTCGAAAATTTTTCTTTACACACAACCGGATACAATTATAGTAGCTGGGGAGCCGGCTGTCAACTCCGACCAAAACCAGAACAGAGACAATGCTGAAATTAAATTAACGCTTGCAAATGTCAATTTGTTTTGCTAGAATCTTTACAGCTCTTTAAGATAATTACCTAATAATCCACACTGTGAATTGCATGTGGATATATTGTGCATAAGTCAAATTTTTGGCACCCTTATAATGTTAATTTTTAGTGTATTGATGGTTTTTTATAAGGTTTAGCTTTTGTCCCGGTATGTTGTGGATAAGTCAATATGAACACAGAAATAAGCCAAATTATGAATTCTATCTGGAGCAGGTTAATCCCCGCACTTGAGAAAAGTTTAAACAAGCCCATTTACGAAGCGCTAATTTCCTCAACCAAGCCTCTAACCATTATCAATAATAAACTTACAGTGGCCGTGCCCAACGAAATTGTAAAAGATTGGCTGTCAAAACATTGCATAACCCTTATGGAACAAGAGGTGAAAAGCTTCGGCCCAGAAATTTCTAGAGTCGAATTTGTCGTCGGCGAAACAGACTTATTCACCACGCCAATACTGGAAAGAGAGACCTCGCAACCTGAGAAAGCGACCATCCCAAGCAACCCATTCTTAAATCCTCGCTACACTTTTGAGACCTTTGTTGTTGGCCACGGGAATCGCTTCGCCCACGCCGCCTCGCTGGCAGTGGCGGAAGCTCCGGCCAAAGCCTACAACCCGCTCTTTTTGTACGGGGGGGTGGGGCTGGGCAAAACCCATCTTATGCAAGCAATTGGCCATCACGTCAACGACTCAAATCCAAAAGCAAAAATTCTCTATATCTCTTCAGAAACATTTATGAATGAATTAATAAATTCTATTCGCGACGACAAAACCCTGAAATTTAGAAACAAATATAGAAACATCGATGTTTTATTGGTCGACGATGTCCAATTTCTCGCAGGCAAAGAAAGAACCCAGGAAGAATTTTTCCATACATTTAATGCTTTGTACGAGGCCGGCAAACAAATTGTTTTAAGCTCCGATCGCCCGCCGAAAGAGATCCCAACCTTGGAAGAAAGGCTGCGTTCTCGTTTTGAATGGGGCTTAACTGCGGACATACAATCCCCAGATTATGAAACCCGCATCGCTATCTTAAAAAAGAAGGCCGAATTAAGCGAACTAAAAGTTTCAGACGAAATCCTATCCTATATCGCCAGTAAAGTTGTCTCAAATATTAGAGAATTGGAGGGGGCCTTAATCCGAGTAATCGCCTTTGCTTCATTAAATGCCAGCGAATTGACAACCGCCCTGATAGATAATGTGTTAAAAGACATTTTCTCACCCACCAAAGCCGGCCAGGCGGGTGTTTCTATTGATTTTATTAAAAAAGCCACGGCTGAATATTACAACTTAAAAATAGATGACCTGTCCGCGAAAACAAGAACAAAAGATATCGCTAGCGCCAGGCAGGTTGCGATGTATTTGGCCAGAGAAAACACCGGAGCTTCTCTACCAAAAATAGGAGAAGAGTTTGGGGGCCGAGACCATACCACGGTTATGCACGCCTGCAAAAAGATTAAATCAATTATAAAGAAAGACCCAAACACTAAAGAAGCGGTAAAAAACATCACCGAAAAAATGAGAAATTATGCACCTTAGGTTGTGGATAAGATTATGTGAGAAAGGTTATACACACCATCCACACTATGCTTGTGGAAAAAAATTATCATTATTTCGTGGTTTGGCTAAAAAAAACATCTTATCCACTTTTACACAGGCTCTACTATTACTATAAATTATATATTATAATACTAGGGAGACAATAAAAAGTGGATAATGATAAAATAAAATATAATTGGAGGCAAAGATATGGATTTTAGTTGTAATAAAAAGGATCTGCAAGCCGGTGTTGCCGCAGTAGATAAGATAGTTACCACTAGAAGCACTTTACCTATTATTGGTTATGTTCTTTTTGAAGCGAACAAACAATGCTTAAAGGTTTCGGCCAATAATCTTGAGATTGGAATTGAATTGGGCGTTAAGGCCAGCGTCAATAAGGAAGGGGCAATCTTGGTTCCTGCAAAAACTTTAAGCGGGATAGTTTCCAAGTTACCGGACACAAAAGTTTATTTTAAGCTGACAGAGAAGGGGACCATTAAGATCTCCTTTGATCAATCAAATTTTAATGTTCATACTTTACCCCCAGATGAATTTCCGGTATTACCCAAAGTTAAAAACGGCAAATCGTTTATTATCAACTCAAAAAAATTCATTGAGATGGTTAGGTATACGATTTTTTCTGTCTCGGCCAGCGAAGATAAATATGTTTTAACCGGTGTCCTGATGGAATTTGGCAAGAAGGGTGTGGGGGTAGATAATTTTAGGATGGTTTCAACGGATGGTTACCGTTTAGCTAAGAGAGGGGAAAAAATACAATTAAATGATGATATTAAGGGTAGTGTAATTGTTCCAGCAAAAACACTACAAGAAATATCTAGGATTATTGATTTGGAAAAGGGTGAGGAAGAGTTGGAAATAACTTTTTCTTCCGAACAAATTTCATTTAAGTTTAAAGATGTATATTTAGTTTCAAGGCTTATCCAAGGGCAATTCCCTGACTATAAACAAGTTTTACCCAAAAAAACAAGCACCAGCATTACAATTAAGACTAAAACATTATTAGAATCAGCGGAAAGGGCCGCGGTTATTGCCTCGGGGTCTGCCAACATCGTTCGGTTTGAAGCAAAAGGGGGAAAGGTGCACCTTTTTGCCAGCACACCGGACGTTGGGACCGTGGATGAAGTGTTGGAGGTTGAAATAGTAGGAGAAGCAAAAACACAAGTAGCTTTTAATATTAGATTAATTATTGATGTTTTAAAAGTTATTAGCACAGAGAATACTATTATTGAAATTTGTGAAAATCTCGGGCCCGGAGTTTTAAGGGAGGATAAAGGGGTAGACTACACATATATAGTAATGCCCATCAGGACGCAAGAGGTTGCTTAATGGCGAAGAAGCTTGCCGACATTTTTGATGGGATGGAGTTGGGCTTGGGGAGGACCATTAAGCTTTGTAACTTGCTCACTTTATGGCAGAGTGTAGTTGACGATCGGGTCGGGAAGCGCACCGAAGCTGTAAAGATTAGAAATAAAACCCTGTATATTTCCACCTCGTCGCCAACCTGGGCGCAAGAGTTAAGTTTTCTTAAAAAGGAAATCGTTGAAAAGTTTAATGATAAGGCCGGTAAAGAAGTTATTTGTGACATTAAATTTAGTTGCGGAGGATAAGAGATGAACAAGAAAAGCGAAGGAAAGACAGACGCATTGTACGACGCATCGAAAATTAAAGTCTTAGGTGGGATTGAGGCGGTCAGAAAACGTCCTGCGATGTACATTGGTTCAACCAGTAAGGCCGGGCTGCACCATTTAATTTACGAGGTTGTTGACAATAGCATTGACGAGGCTTTAGCCGGCCACTGTGACGAGATAAACATAACGATTACTAAAGATAATTGTGTTGAAGTAAAAGACAATGGTCGCGGCATCCCTTTTGACATCCATAAAGAGACAAAACGCCCGGCGGCCGAAGTTGTTTTGACGACGCTTCATGCCGGAGGGAAATTTGGTGATTCGGTTTATAAAGTCTCTGGCGGGCTGCATGGGGTCGGCGTTTCTTGTGTTAATGCTTTATCGGAATGGATGGAAGCAGAGATCTTCCGTGAGGGGGAAACTTATCTCCAACATTTTGACAGAGGCAAACCCAAAAATGAAAAAATTACCAAAACCGGTAACAAAGAAAAGCACGGGACAACGATTACTTTTAAGCCCGACGCGGGAATATTTACAGAAACAGTTTTTGAAAAAAAAGTCGTCGCGCAGCGCTTGCGCGAGCTGGCCTATCTTAATAATGGCGTAAAGATCGTTTTTACCGACGAGAGAGAAAAGGATGAAGACTTAAAAACAGAGGTGTTTAAGTTTGACGGAGGAATAGCCTCTTATGTTGAACATCTAAACGAAAAAAAGGAAAGACTCTATAAGCCGCCGGTTTCTTTTGTGGCAGAGAAAGAGCATGTCTATGTTGAGATCGCGATGCAGCACTGTAAGGATTATTATGACGAAAACATCTTCTCTTTTGTTAATTGTATTAAAACAAAAGAAGGGGGGACCCACGAAGTTGGTTTCAAATCGGCCTTGACCAAGGCGATTAATAATTATGCCAAAAAAAACAACCTGGCCAAAGAGGAAGAGGCTTTTTCCGGCGACGATGTCAGGGAAGGCTTAACCGCAATAATAAACTTAAGGGTTCCGGACCCGCAATTTGAAGGGCAGACAAAAACGAAGCTTGGCAATAGCGAAATTAAGGGGCTGGTTGATTCAATTGTTACAGATAATTTAAATGCTTATCTGGACAAAAACCCGGCAGCGGCCAAAGCAATTATTGAGCGGGCCCTGGTGGCTTACCGGGTGCGCGCGGCGGCCAGAAAAGCGCAAGAGTTGGAAAGGAAAAAATCAGCCTTAGACACCGCTTTGCTTCCGGGGAAACTGGCCGATTGTTCGGAAAGCAACGCGGAAAAATGTGAATTGTTTCTTGTTGAGGGGGACAGCGCGGGCGGGTCGGCCAAACAAGGGCGGGACCGCCGTTTTCAGGCGATTTTGCCGTTGCGCGGTAAAATCTTAAATGTTGAAAAGGCGCGAATTGATAAAATTTTAACTTCAAATGAAATCAGGACCATGATCACGGCCATCGGGCCCGGCGTTATTTCCGGGCTAAGCGGCAGTGGGACAAAAGAGGAAATTAGCGACGAAGAATTTTTTAAAAATCTTAATTATCATAAAGTTGTAATTATGACCGACGCTGACGTGGACGGGGCTCATATCCGCACCCTGCTTTTGACCTTCTTTTTCCGCTATGCGCGCAAGATGATAGAGGGAGGGCACCTGTATATTGCCCAGCCGCCGCTCTATTTGGTTAAAAAGGGAAAAACAGAAGAGTATGTTTATAACGACAAAGAGCTGGAAAAGCTGATGAAGAAAATTGGAAAAGAAGGAACACGTTTACAGCGCTATAAAGGTTTGGGGGAAATGAACCCAGAACAACTTTGGGACACAACCATGAACCCGGAAACCAGGACATTGCTTCAGGTCAAAGTGGAAGACGCGGAAGCTGCGGATGAGATTTTTAAAATATTAATGGGGTCGGAGGTTGAGCCAAGACGATTGTTTATCCAGGAAAATGCGAAGTACGTGACACGGCTGGACATTTAAACTTGAGGAAGGGAAGGGAAAATGATGGCAACAGAGAAGGAAGACAAAGAAGCAAAACGCGGTAGAGGTAAAAGCATCCCCAAACAGGACGAAACAAAAATTGTCCCGACCTCCCTGGAGCAGGAGATGAAAACCTCATATATCGACTATTCCATGAGCGTTATTGTGGGCCGCGCTTTACCTGATGTGCGTGACGGGTTAAAGCCGGTGCATCGCCGGATCCTTTTTGCCATGGAGGAGTTGGGCCTGCAACCAGGCAAGCCCTATAAAAAATCGGCCCGTATCGTTGGTGAAGTGCTGGGTAAATATCATCCTCACGGGGACTCAGCGGTTTATGAATCAATGGTTCGCATGGCTCAGGATTTTTCTTTGCGCTACATGCTGGTTGACGGACAGGGAAACTTTGGCAGTGTTGACGGAGATTCTGCCGCAGCCATGCGCTACACCGAAGTGCGCCTACATAAGCACGCGGTGGAAATGCTGGCCGACATTGAAAAAGATACAGTAGACTTTGGCCCGAATTTTGACGAATCATTAGAAGAGCCCCTGGTTTTACCAGCCAGGATTCCCAATCTGTTAATTAATGGCTCTTCCGGTATTGCGGTCGGCATGGCAACCAATATCCCGCCACACAACCTGGAGGAAGTTATAGCCGGGACATCCGCTTTGATTGATAACCCGGAAATCACAATTGCCGAGCTGTCTAAAATTATTAAAGCGCCTGATTTTCCTACCGGCGCGTATATTTGCGGCAAGGCAGGGGTAAAGCAATCTTATGAAACAGGCCGGGGCATTATCACTCTGCGCGCCAAGGCAGAAACAGAAGAGGTCCGCGGCGGGAAGCAAGCGCTAATTATTTCGGAATTACCTTATCAGGTTAACAAGGCCACGTTGATCGAAAACATTGCCGAACAAGTTAAAGATAAAAAGATAAAGGGGATATCGGATTTGCGCGACGAATCGGATCGCGACGGCATGCGTATCTATATAGAAATTAAACGAGACTCCAACGCCGACATTGTTTTAAACCAGCTTTATAAACACACAGAACTGCAAACCACTTTTGGCATTAACATGGTGGCGCTGGTTAACGGCATCCCCAGGCTGCTGAATTTAAAACAAATTCTGGAACAGTATGTAAAACATCGCGAGGAAGTTGTTACCCGCCGCGCCAAGTTTGACCTGCGCAAAGCGGAAGAGCAAGCACATATTTTAGAAGGCCTGTTAATCGCGCTGCAGGACATTGACGGGGTAATTAAGTTAATTAAAAAATCAAAGTCTGTAGATGAAGCCAGATCCGGGCTCATGAAGAAATATAAATTATCACAAATTCAAGCCCAGGCCATCCTGGATATGCGGCTGCAAAAACTGACGCAGCTGGAAACGACAAAGCTGGAAGACGAATTTAAAGCGCTGAAGAAACTGATCGGAGAGCTAAAAGATATTTTAGGCAGCAAGAAAAAGATCTTAAAAGTGGTTAAGGCGGAACTTGAAGAGATCGGGCAAAAATTTAAGGGGGGCAGGGAGACCAAAATTGCGGGAGAAGCGGAAGAAATAGAAGAAGAGGCGCTAATTGAGGAAGCCGAGGTGGTTATCCTTATAACCAGAGATGGTTATGTTAAGCGGTTGCCAATTTCTGCTTTCAGAGCACAAAAGAGGGGGGGCAAAGGGGTGGCCGGTATGGCGACCAGGGGAGAAGATGAGATTGATAAGCTGTTTACCTGTTCAACGTTGTCCCACATATTATTCTTTACTAACAAAGGCAAAGTATATAAGGTTAAGGCCTATGAGTTACCAGAAACCTCGCGTGCCGGTAAGGGCCAGTCAATCGCCAATTTCCTGGAGTTAACCATGGGAGAGGTTGTGACAGAGGCCGTGACAACCAAAGATTTTAATAAAGACTGGTCTTTGGCAATGTCGACCAGAAACGGCATGATCAAAAAAGTTTCTCTGGAAGATTTTGCCAATATCCGCCGCACAGGGATTATCGCGATCAAACTTAAAGACAAAGATGAGCTGCGCTGGGTACGCTTGGTCAATGGCAAGCAGGAACTGGTAATGTGTACTGCTCGAGGCTTACTAATACGTTTTGCGGAAAAACTTGTAAGGCCCATGGGGCGAGCCGCGTCAGGGGTAAGAGGGATAAGGCTCGGTAAGGATGACAAAGTTGTTACCATGGAGGTTGTGGCTGCCGATCAGGACCTTTTGGCAGTGTCTGCTGATGGTTATGGCAAGCGCATGCCGATCAAGGATTTTGGCGCGCAGAGCAGGGGGGGCAAAGGACATATTGCCATGAAGCTGCGTCCGGATGACGAAGTTGCCAAGATGATCTTTATTCACAAAGATGACGAGCTGCTTTTTGTTACCGGCAAAGGGACCATGATGCGTCAGGAAGCAAGGGGAATTTCTACCCAGGGCCGCTATGCCAAGGGCGTCCGCCTGGTTAAGCTCGACGCCGGCGATTATATCGTAGACTTAGCGAGGGTGGTTAAGGCCGAGGAAGAGCTTCAGATAGAAGAAGAGAAGTAGTCCAAATCTTGCTTTTTCGTCAGCTCTGTCACGCAGATTAAGCGGTAGTTTTTCATTTCGGGATAAAACTGGCTTAAATCAAGGCCAACAGGCCGATCCGTCTTAATTACAAATTCTTTAAAGCTGGGACAGGAGAAAACCAGCCGGTCTTTTAACTTCTTTTTTAAATAATTGGCTTTTTGCAAACACAACTCCGCGACTTTTCGCAAACCTTGCCTGCCCATAACTGAAAGATATACGGTCGCGGCTAAGGCAACCAGCGCCTCATTGCTGCAAATATTAGAAGCGGCTTTTTCTCGACGTATATGCTGTTCTCTGGTTTGCAGCGTTAAACAAAAACCGCGCTTACCATCCGCGTCAGTTGTTTGTCCAACAACCCGACCGGGGATCTGCCGCAGATACTTTTTGCTGACGGCAAAGATACCCAAGGCTGGGCCGCCAAATGATTGTGGGTTGCCTAAAGATTGTCCTTCCCCAACCACAATGTCTGCCCCATAGTCTCCAGGAGCTTTAAGCAAACCAAGTGAAATCGGATCCGCGCTTACTATAAACAGAGATCTGTTGGCGTGAACTTTATCTGCTAAGCCGGCTACCTCTTCTATGCAACCGAAGAAATTGGGTTGTTGTAAAATTAAACATGCGGTCTCATTGCTGATTGCTCGTTTTTCATCTACCCTTACTGTTAAGCCCCCTCCATTAGCGTAAGTCTTTAGAGTTTTCCTATATTCCGGGTGAACAGCGGGAGAAACAACAATCTCCTTTCTGCCTGTGGCCCGACAAGCCAACCTTGCCGCCTCCGCCATGGCAGTTGCCCCATCATACATTGAGGCATTGGCCGCCTCCATGCCGGTTAATTCGCAAATCATGGTTTGATATTCATAAATTGCCTGCAAAATCCCCTGGCTCATCTCGGCTTGATAGGGAGTGTAGGCGGTGTAGAACTCAGAGCGGCTGACAATATGTTTTACGACGCTAGGAACGAAATGATTGTAACTGCCGGCGCCAAGAAAATTGGTTGAGATTATATTTTTCTCGCTTTGGGCGCATAATTCTTCCAATAATTCTGGTTCAGAAAGAGGCGGGGGTAGTTTTATTTCTTTGTTCGAACGAATCTTGGCCGGAATATCCGCAAAAAGATCGGCGGGCAAGGATCTGGACAACCGTTTTTTGTCATCAGGGGTATTGGGGACGTAAGACATTTAAGAAACCAGCTTCTTGTAGTCTTCGGCTGACAGCAAATTGTCTAATTCGGACGGATCAACCATTTCGACTTTTATCATCCAGGCTTTGCCGTAAGGGTCTTCGTTTACTAATTGCGCGCTGTTGGCCAGCTCGCCATTGGCCTCAACAACTTTGCCGGACACCGGACAAAAAAGGGAAGAAACAGACTTTACTGATTCAACAACCCCAAATTCATCGTGGGCATTATATTCTTCGCCTATTTGAGGAAGCTCAACATAAACAATGTCTCCCAGCTGGTCCTGCGCGTGGTGAGTGATGCCGATGGTGACGACCTTGCCGTCAACTTTCACCCATTCATGATCCTGGCTGTATTTAAGTTCTTTCGGGATCATACCCGGCTGGTCTCCTTCTCGAGGTTGTTGACGGTAAATCTGCAGTAACCAAAAATTATGCTTGAAACAAGGAGCCTGGCCAAACTATCCCAGAAACGGTCGCCCAGCATCTTCTTTTGATAATAGGAATCAAAAAACTGATCACCCTTTTCAACCGGAATAGGCGTCTCTTCTGTTGGCGCAATATTTTCGGAAGCAGGAGCTTTGAGGTTAATGAAGCCAATTGAAGCACTCGACAAATCTACGGCCGCCCACATCAAAACAAAGAACGCCATGGCACAAATCACGTAATAATAAACGCGCTTGAGGTCAAGATTGCTAAAAGACATTTGGCACCTCCAGAGTTATTTTATCTCTTGTAGAAGGTTTTGGCAACTATTTTAGCGGAAATCTTTTGGCCACGGATGTCTACATAAATTCCAGTTGCGTCGAGTTTGACAAAAGCCAGGGCGATGGGCCTTTTTAAGGTTGGCGAAAAGGTCCCACTGGTGACTTTGCCGATTAATTCCGCATTCCCGATTCCATACACCAGGTTGCCTGCTCGGGGAATGGCCCGGCCGTCAAACTCAAGGCCAACAAGCTTTTTCTTTGGCTGATTTTGCAGCGCTGCTTTGCCAATAAAATCACCCTTATTAAATTTAACCGCCCAGGAGTAGCCTGCTTCAACAGGGGAGGCCTCTTCATCATATTCGTGGCCGTAAAGAGGGAGGCCGGCTTCCAGCCTTAATGTGTCTCGAGCGCCTAAACCGCAGGGCTTTACTCCGGCCTCAATAAACATGGTCCAAATCTTAACGATTTCTGTTTTAGCGACGAGCAATTCCAGGCCGTCTTCGCCAGTATAACCGGTTCTAGAAATAATTATATCTCTCCACCATAGCGTGTGGTTGTGCTCTAATCGAGACAAATCAACGCTAAGCGTTTTGCCAACAATTTTTTCTACCTCTGGACCCTGGATCGAGATCATTGAGTAGTTTTCATAAAGCCCAACAGAAACAGATTTGAAATTTTTGCCTTGAGTCTTGAACCAGGCCAAGTCTTTGTCTGTATTGCCAGCGTTGCAAATGATCAAGTAGGCCATAGGACACCTATAAACAAGGATATCATCAATTGTGCCGCCCTTTTCATTGCACAAAACAGAGTATTGGCATTGGTTGATGGCCAACTTTGCGGCATCATTGGTTGTTAATTTTTGGATTAAGGCCAGCGCCTCACCCCCCTCAATTTTTACCAGGCCCATGTGGCCAATATCAAAAATTCCCACCGAGTTTCTTACGGTATTATGCTCTTCAATAATGCCGGAGTACGAAACCGGCATTTCCCAGCCGGCA
>METP01000013.1 GCA_001771365.1 candidate division WOR-1 bacterium RIFCSPLOWO2_02_FULL_46_20
AGCTTCAGTCATGCTACTGTTTTACATTAGGTAAGGATTTCTTTGTCATTTTCTTTAGCCTTTTTTTGGATTCTTTGATGTTTTCATGGGTTGGCAGATGTTCCGGCATAGTGCCCCCCAGCTCCTTGATCGTTTGGCGGACTTTTTTGCCGACTTCATGGTGCGCTTTGTTAGCTTTATCCTGACCGAGAATGTTTTCTCTTCTCAATTTTGCTTCTGCTTGTGTGGCACGGAAGAGATTGGCGGCCAGTTCTTCGCTCCCCATGTGATCGAGTATCGCCTGGGTCTTTTTTAACCGTTTTCTGGCATGAATGTCCTTCTGGCGCAACCCGCCGTAAAGCCCCATATAACCATAATCTTGAAAATTCGCGTAATTGATAACACCCGCTTCCTTAGCGGCTTTGGCGAGGTTTTTATTATGCTCTTTCATCTCACCACGCAGATAAACACGCTTGCCGTCTTCGATCTGCAGTTCCTGAACTTCCTGTTTTCTAGTTTGAATGACAAAATAAGTTTGGGCTAGCGCGATCTCTTCTTTTCTGGGATCACCATTTTGGGCGATAAGATAGCAGGCATAGCGAGAAAGATTGTAATCATCAATGGAACGTTCGGCACTTGAGCCGATTGGGACCATTTTCGTGACGCCAGCAAAATGGTCAGCCACGTCCTGGCCGCTGTTCTTGCAGGCTTCTTTCGCTCGCGCGATAGCTACTTCAAAATTGTCCCAGCGCGCATATCCAAGAGGGGACATCAGGTCGCGCGCGCCCCAAAACTCTTTCCCATATTCATTGATCTTTTTGATCCGCTCAAATATGTTATCGGTCATGGTTTTCTCCTTCTACCCTCATACTCGCATGCCCCTTTGATGATTATTTTGTCAGCTTCAGTCATGTAGTTATCACTGACTCATTTTAGCAAATAGAGGATGCGATAACAACTTTACTCAAAGCCACTCAAAACGACTAAAATATATTGTCTAATTAAACACACGTGTAATGAGACTAGATTGTTTCGTGGAGTAAATTTAAATCTCTGGCGACCTGCCGATTAATTACGATAATGTCTGCTTCCGTTGGCTCAGCTCCGGTTTTTGATACCTGCCTGAGATAGGCATCAATTAGCTTGGCAATTACTGCCGTTGCCGCGCAAGAATGAGAAAATTGCTTAAAACAATTTGGTCTAAATATTTGTCTTGCTGTTTCCACTAAGATTTCTTCTTTGCCAAATACTTGACGAACAAACATGGTTGAAACCCCATCTCCTGGAAATCTGTTGATAATATCAATAAAACTATCTTCTCTTACATTCCCCAAATTGGACATTTTCTCTGCAAACGTACAAGTACGTACTCCTCCATCCGGCGCTAAATGAATAACCGTTGGTCGAGCTAAACCTTTACCTGAGCACCGAGATATCTCGGAGAAGAATTCGCTTGAAAATGAAAAGGTTGCCGGCCCTGGCAAGTTGTTGGCAGCGGCGGCGCCAATATCAACAGTAGATTTAAAATCAAGCCCAAAAGGTACCTGCCCTTTTCGACCAGCAATTGTCAATCCGTCCGACAAGATCATTAATCCAGTAGCTCTCACGGCCTCGACCAGGGCATCCTTTTCTCCCTCGGGAACCCCGGTAGCCAGAACATGAACCAGCAGTCCACTATTAACACAATCTTGTATTAACGACAAGACCCGTCGAAACAGGCCTCTTGAGCCGCGCTTTGTATCGTGAGTTTCCTCCAATCCATCCAAGCTAACCGCTAAAACGGTTAATCCAGCATCTTTTAGAAAATGGACAACCTCCAAAGAACTATTAAATGTCCTGGGTCCAATCAGCAATCGAGTCTCCCTGCCGCCAAACCAACCATTGGTGTTTAATCTGGTAAGGATCCCGCGCGATCTGGCAAAGTGCAGTAAATCAAATATATCAGAACGATAGAGCAGCGGCTCCCCACCGGTAAAATTGAGTCCTCGTCCCAATATATTTGCAAATTGCGCTTCTTCAATTACTTTTTGAACTTCTTCCGTTGAAAGCTCACCACTGCCATTAGTTTTATCCTCTCCATTCTGCTGGCAGTGTCGGCAATTTAAATTACAGACAAAGGTTAAGACAAGGTTTAGAATGTCGACATTCTCTAAAGGATTATAACTATAGCGTTGGAGAGCGGTTAACCCTGCGACTTCCAAATCGTCGCTTTCCAGAATTGTCTCCTGTAAAATACCTGCATCATTCAGCAATTGCCTGTCCGCCTGTCCAAACTGAATTTGCTCAACAGGCACAGACCCAGCAGTTTGCAACTTTGCGAGAACTTCGCTATAAAAACCAGATTGAGCGCTTGGGGAAAGGCCGGCGGTGTTTAGCCTGGGTCGCAGCAGGTTGCGTTTGGCTAACAGGCTGCCAATGTTAGTAAGTTCCACTAATCTCATTGCTTATCCTTTGAGACTCAAACAAAGACATAAATATTTCAAGGTCAGCCTTAAATATTCGTCCGACAACCATTTGAGCATCTCCAGTTTGCCTCTCAAAACGCAAGCGTTCCGCGCAAAACCGATTGACCGCTTCACTATAAAAAGGCACCCGATCCGCTCGAACTACAATATCTGGAAGATGAATATGCCAATCTTTTACCACAAAAGTTTCGAGATCAACCTCGGCCCGACTAAAGATTGTCCTTGCCAATAATTGACCGGCTTGTCTTATCTCATCATCAGGCTGCGCTTGAGGGCTTTGGGGATTAGGAAACACATCTCGGAAATATTTTGTCATCCAGCCAAGAACCACTGGATTGGATGTGTTAAAAGCAACCACGATATTATCATCGTTAATTAATTCAAAACAGTTCGCAAACAATTGTGCCAGCAAAGTTGTAGCCCCCTGCCCTTTTTGAAACTGAGCAGACATTATTGCTAAAGAAATATAAAATATTCTAAGATCTTGCGCTTCGATAATTTTATTTGCGGCAAAACCAACCAGCGAGCCTGCGACAGTTGCGGTCACACAATAAGCTTTTTCTCCAGCTTCCAAATAGGTTCTAATTTTTTCAATTCTAAAGCCAGGATTTGGCCCAACGACAACATCAGCATAGATCCCTTCAGACATAAATGACACGTCTTTGGCCAGTTGATGCCATCTTGGATCATTCTCTGAAAAAGCACAAGGTAAGACTTCTATCTGAACAACCTTTGCTTTAGAAGCAAGCCTGTATTGTAACATTCTAGCAATTGGCGGCCCAAAGTATGTCTTCATCTAATTAGCACCATTCATCATGCCTGTATTTCTGTCGAATATTTATAAAATTTCAATTTAAATTTTTATTGAGGGGTTGTGTCTGTGAAAATTAGCGGGTTTTCTGCAAGCAAACGCGGCGTAACTTGAACGTGATTTAGCCTGACAAGCTAATCTTATTAAAAAAACAGCTCCGCTCCCCTGTATGACACGCAATATTTCCAATTTGCTCGATCTTGGCTAACAGTGCGTCCGCGTCACAATCATAATATAACTCTTTAACCTTCTGGACATGGCCGGAGGTATCTCCTTTACGCCACAAAACTTTACGAGACCGGCTCCAATACCACATCTCTTTAGTGGCCAGAGTCTTGTCCAACGATTCCTGGTTCATATACGCTAACATCAACACTGTTCCATCATTATAATCTTGGGCTATCACCGGAACCAAACCTTTTCCATCAAACTTAATGTTCATCTTTTCCCTCCATTCTCCACAATTTATTGTGGGGTTTATAATAATCTCCATCGTGGAATATTAAAACCACACATTAAAATGTGTGGAATTAAAAACTCACTTTCTCCGGCTCTTTCTCTTTCTTTGCAGCCCGAAATTCAACATTAACCGATCCTGTGCCTAAGAGCCCCTCAAGTCTTTCTACCAGCTCGGGATTAATATCCACCTGAAAGTTATTACCCAGCACAACTTGCTTACCATCCATGCGGATTATTATAGGGTCCGGCCCTTTATAAAACAACAAGATATCTTTCAGCTGAGCCAGCATATTTTTATCGGTAACCCCGACCAGCTCTATGTGCAGCGATCTGACCTTTACCAGCTCCGCCAATGAGGTGACTTCTTCGGCCGCAACATTAAATTCTTCGGTGCGCATATCACGGTTAACCTTGCCCCGCACCAGCACGACTTCTTCATTATTTAAAAGTTTTTCACAACTTTTAAAGGTTTTGGGAAAAACTACCAAGCCAATACTGGCCGAAAGATCCTCAATTTTTCCCACCATCATCAGATCACCTTTGCGCGTAGTTATACGGCGACAATCAGACAAAAAACCGCCAACCTTTAAGCTCTCTCCCTCTCTCATATCGGCCACGTCGGCAATCTGAGTGGTAATCTGCGCTTCCAATGAATCTTTGACATGTTCCAGCGGATGCGACGAAATATACAGGCCCAACAACTCCTTTTCAAAACGCAGCAATTGTTCCGGAGGAAACTCTTCAATTTCTATATTGTTTTCACCCGGGTTCCGTGCCTGGGCCTCTGTGCTCCGCAACTCAAACAGTATCCCCTGTCCACTGGCCCGTTCCTTTTGTTCGGAGGCAACGCGTGACATCATTTTGGCCAACATCGCCAAAGCATAAGCCCTGCCTTGGCCAAAAGAATCAAACGCCCCGGCCTTGATCAAACTCTCAATTACCTTTTTATTGACAGCCCGGGTGTCCACCCTTTCACAAAAATCGGTTAAAGACTTAAAGCCGCCATTTTTCTTTTTTGTTTCTATTATTGAATCAATGGCGGCCACTCCAACATTTTTAACCGCGGAGAGGCCAAAGCGAATCCCTTCTTGTGTTACAGTAAAATTTCGGTAACTTTCGTTGACATCCGGAGGCAGTATCCTAATTTTTAATCTCCGACACTCACTGATATAGGAGATTACCTTATCAGTATTACCCATTACCGAGGTTAATAAAGCGGCCATAAATTCCATTTGATAATGGATTTTTAAATACGCTGTCTGATAAGAAATAACGCCATAGGCCGTGGAATGTGATTTATTAAACCCGTACCCGGCAAATTTGGCGCAAAGATTAAACAACTCCGTTGCTTTATGTTTTGAAACCCCGCGTTTAACTGCACCTTCAACAAAAAACTCCTTTTGCTGCTGCATTTCTTCAACATTCTTTTTACCCATGGCCCGGCGCAACAAGTCGGCTTGCCCCATGCTAAAACCAGCCACCTTACTGGCAATCTGCATAACCTGTTCCTGATAGAGAATAACGCCGTGAGTTTCACACAATATCGGCTGCAGCTCAGGCAGCATATACTTAATCGGGACCTGTCGATGCTTACGTTTAACATAATCTTCAACCATACCGCTTTCCAGAGGGCCCGGACGATAGAGAGCCAATAGCGCGATAATTTCCTCAAAAGTACTGGGCCTGAGATCCTTAATTAAAGCACGCATCCCCCGGCTTTCCAACTGAAAGAGCCCAGATGTTTCTCCGGTACTTAACAGGCCAAAGGTAGCGACATCATCAAAGGGAATAGCGTTAATATCAATTTTGAGATTTCTTGTCCTTTTAATTATCTCAATGGCGTGAGCAATCATAGTCAGGTTGCGTAAACCCAAAAAATCCATCTTGAGCAAGCCGATTTTTTCCAGATCGCTCATTGGATACTGGGTCACAATAGAATTCTGATCTAACTTTTGCAGCGGGACATAATCGGTTAGAGGTTTTTCTGAAATAACTACGCCAGCCGCATGCACCGAAGCGTGTCGCGACAACCCTTCAAGTTTTTTAGCTGTATTAAGCAGGTTTTTAATCTTTTCTTCTTTGTCATAAAGAGCGCGCAAATCTTTAACTGCCTCTAAGGCCTTATCAATCGTCATATCAGCGGCAAAAGGGATCAACTTGGCGACCTTGTCTACCTCCACCAGCGGAACCCTTTGCACCCGGCCTACGTCACGGATAGCGCCGCGCGCCGCCATAGTGCCAAAGGTGACAATCTGCGCGACATGGTCTTGGCCATATTTTTTGGAAACATAGTCAATAACTTCATTACGCCGTTCAAAGCAAAAGTCGATATCGATATCAGGCATGGAGATTCGTTCAATATTAAGAAAACGCTCAAAGATCAGGCCATACTTCAAAGGATCCACATTGGTAATACCCAGGGCGTAGGAAACAATACTGCCCGCGGCCGAACCTCTTCCCGGCCCTACCTGGATCCCCCGACTCTTGGCATAATTAATAAAGTCCTGCACAATTAAAAAATAGGCCGCATAGCCCATCTTCTCAATGGTATATAATTCGTATTTGACCCGATCAATTATCTCCGGCGGCAAAAGCATTTTCTCTGTCTCAGCTACACCATATTTCTCTTTAATCCTTGCCCAGACCAATTCCTCCAGATACGTATCAGGGGTCTTGCCGGAAGGAACCGAGAAATTAGGTAAGTGCAGCTTACCAATCTCAATCTCCACATCGCATTTCTCGGCAATCTCCAGACTATTTTGGATAGCCGAAGGGACATCAACAAACAAAGCCGCCATTTCCGCGGGAGACTTGAGATAAAACTCTTCACTCTTCAACTTCATTCTTTTAGTTTCTTCTAAAAAGGAACCGGTTTGGATACATAACAAAACATCTTGCGCATAGGCGTCTTCTCTTGTCGCGTAGTGGACATCATTGGTCGCCACCAACTTTATATTAAGATCTTTGGCTAATTGGACAAGCTGTGGGTTAAATTTAGTAAACTCAGGCAAACTTAAATCCTGGATTTCAATATAATAATCATCACCAAACAGTTCTTTGTACCAGCCAGCCGTCTTTACCGCTTCCGCCCTATTTCCCGCAACAATCAACGAAGGGAACTCACCCTTGGGACAACCAGACAGAACAATCAATCCCTCTTTGTGCTTCCGCAGCAACTCACGATCTATCCTGGGCTTGGCATAAAATCCATCAATAGAGGCCAGGGAAACAAGTTTTAACAAGCTCTTGTACCCATCTAAAGTTTTGGCCAGAACAGTTAAATGATAAGGGGAACGATCTTCTTTGGTCTCCTTATCAAAACGGGTGCGCTGCGCCATATACATTTCGCAGCCTATGATAGGTTTAATGCCCGCTTTTTTAGCTTTTTGGAAAAACTTTATGGCCGCGTACATATTGCCATGATCAGTTAAAGCAACCGCGGGCATGCCTAATTTTTTGGCTCCGTCAACCAGATCCGCGACGCGGACAGCTCCGTCAAGTAAGCTGAATTCCGAGTGGCAATGAAGGTGTACAAAATTTTGCTTGTGAGGCATCACGACTCATTGTAACAAAAAAGGCTATAAGCCGCAACAACCGCTGCAACCTATAGCCTCTTGTCTTAAAAACTTAAAGAGCTCAACCCCCGATTCTAAACATCTTTGTCTCGCACTTTGGACATTCACCCTTAGTAGCTTTCCTGCCGTTTTTTAAAGTAACAGCCTTAGAGTTCTTCATTTCCTGCTTCTTTTTACACTTCACACAATATCCAGAAACCATATTTCCACCTCCCTTTAATTTAGTTTCTCTATTCTAATAGGGATTTTAGACCTTCTCTCTAACAATTGTCAAGCACTTTTCTTCATTTTCATCACGCGGATTTACCTTTCCGGCCTTTGAATATATGTAATATATTCAAGAGAATACATGTTTTTGGCTTTAAAACACGATATAATAATATAATGGCAGAGGCACCGATAGCACCTATAGTACCAAATATGGGCGGCCAGGAAGCAGCCATAGCGGGCTCTGCGGCTGTAATTTTTACCGCTTCAGATCGTAAGATCATCGAAGAGAGAGGCGGTACAATCGATAAGCAAAGATCCTTTTTGGATGCTCTAAGGAATAATCCTCTGACTCCAGAGGTCGAAAACGAACAAACAACGATTCACCCCCAAAGAAACGTTAAAGAACTTCAAGCCCAATATCGTGAGCACAAGCATATATTAAAACATTCCGCCATATTTAACCCGCAAGAGCATGTTGAGATTAGCAATAAACCGCCTGACACCTATGAGGAGCAAACCCCGCCCGTACTTGAAATAGTCCCCCCCGCCCACAACAAAGAATTAGCAGAACAAACTGCCACCGTGGCCAAGGAATTACAACTTAATCCGGCTGAGGTTTTTGACAAATTCTCTTTGGAACAGGACAAACTGCTCAGCTTGGTATTGCACATTAAAGAGCTGCACCTGGCACGACTCTTAACAGAGAGCAAAGAAGAATTTGAAAGCTTATCAAATAAGATTGAAACCGCCACGCTGGCTTCCGTCAAAGACGAAGCGCAAGATTATTTTAAAGAAGAACTAAACAAATTGACCCGAACAGCGGTTGAATACAAGTTGGGGATCCTCAACTC
>METP01000014.1 GCA_001771365.1 candidate division WOR-1 bacterium RIFCSPLOWO2_02_FULL_46_20
GCCGATTTTCTCCCTTCAATCTTCCAGGGTATAACCTGAAAAGTTAAGGGATCGGGTTTAAGAAACATGTCGGACTCCGCAATCCTGACAAATCCCTCAATTGATGAACCATCAAACCAAATCCCCTTGTCCAAAGCATCCCGCAGCCTGGCAATAGGGAGAGTGACACACTTCATCATCCCCAAAACATCCGTAAACTGTAATAATATAAATTTTATTTCCTCTGCCTTTGCCCTTGCTATAATCTCTTTACTCACCGCGTCTAAAGCCATTTTGTTTTCCCCTTTTTTTATAAACCGATCGCGCCAGGCGCGTACCGTATCTAATTTTATTCCCAGGTCCCGACTAATTTGCCGAAGCGACTGCCCGCTTTCAATTTTCTTGAGCACAACATCAATCTTATGTTGATCAGCATGCAAACCGTAGAGGCCGGTCAAGGCTCGTTCGGAAAAAGTCTCGCCGCAGTGCTGGCACTTAAAACGCGAACGCGCCCCCTGCTTGCTCTGGTAGGTACCGAATTTGACAATTTTATCGCTGGAACAATGTGGGCAACGCAAACTCATCTGCGGGTTATTTTGGGAGTGAAAATTCAGCTTGTCAACAACATTGCGGGTCATGTATAATATGATTATGGTAAAAATCGATCAAATCATCGCTTTTCCTACGGAAACAGTCTTTGGCATAGGCGCACCGCTTGATCAACCAAAGGCCATCAAAAAAATCTTCAAGATTAAAAATCGGCCCAAGAATAAGCCACTGCAGATTTTAATTGCAGCCATTGAACAAGCCCAACAATTGGGAAAGTTTAGTAAAAAAGATTTAGCGTTTGCCAAAAAAAAATGGCCCGGCCCCTACACTCTTGTTGTTTACAAAACCAGAAAAGTCCCCAAGCTGGTGACAGGAGGGGGCAACAAAGTCGGCCTGCGCATGCCAGATCATGAAGTTGCTTTGGAATTGATTAAAAAATATGGACCGCTCGTTGCCACTTCGGCTAATCGCTCCGGAGAAAAGCCGGCCTTAACAGCGGAAGAAGTAAAAAAATGTTTGCCGGAAATAGAAATCATTATTCCCGGAACAACCAAACACGGCAAAGCTTCGCAGGTTATTGATCTAACCCAAGGCCACAAAGTTCTCAGATATTAATCTTAACTTCGTATGATTGTGATTCCTCGACCTGACCGATAGTGGCATTGTATGCTTTTTTATAATTTAAAACCATCTTGGTAAAAGTATTTACCGGATAAGCTATAGAATACCCCAAAACCGCCCCCTGCTCAAAAGAGAGGGACGAGAAATTAACAAATTTTGGCTGCTGATAATACCCGGCCACTTCGACATCTTGAGGCAAAACGGCCGAGAGATCAGCCATGAAGGTCGCCGAGCCGCTGTCATTATAATTTTCATACTTGGCATTAAGAGTCGCCATCCCCATGGCTTTGAGCCCTAGTTTAGCCACATAACCATTTTTTACATTACCAGAGGCTTCGGCAGAAGTCAGATTAATCGGATTGTTTTGATAATTCGTATTAAAATAACCGGGCACGAACCTGCTGTCTAAAAAGCGGTACCCAATTGTAAAATCAGCCGCTGCCACCATAATATCCTGAGCCCAGGAAAACCCGGCACCCCAACCACTGCCATGGTTAAGCAACTGGGCATATTCGGCATAACCCTCAAAATTTGCCGGCAAAGGCATAGTGGCATCAATGCCAACCCCTCCCACTTTTTGATTCAACGTCGTCCCGGCCGGAGTAACGCCATTGCTATCAGTAATGTATGTTTCTCCCAATGTTAGCGTCGGATTGATCCTTTGCTCTGCCCGTACACCATAGACTCCCTTTTTAGTTACCAGCGCTCGAACTACATTCTGCTCCATATCAACAAAACCAAGATAAGCCAACTGTTCATTATTCAATAAAACTGAACCTGAAGGTCTGGTTGAATAAGCATCAACCAATAAACCGTGGCCCCAGGTTAAATTATCAATCACTCCATAACGCAAGCCTCTTTTGCCATCATTATATTCAACATAACGCAAAACGATATTCTCGTAGCCTGTCGGCGTAATCGCACTGCCCAAAGGATAGTTGATATCCGCGCCTAAACCAAAAGACCCAAATTTGAAATCCGGATGCCAGGACAAACTCCCTACCTCACTGCTGCCCACCTTCAGGTATCCGAGATTGATGGCACCAAGACTGGGCACAAGCTTTGAGGCAATCTTGGCAGCGTCCCCACTGGTCGTAACCACTGTCTTAATATCCTCCGCACAAACAACTGAACCCGCCAGCATAACAACCAATAAACATAACAACAATTTCCTCATGACAACCTCCTTAATCAATGCTTAAAATGCCTGCGTCCGGTGAAGGCCATGGCTATATTGGATTCATTGGCCTTATCAATCGATTCCTGATCACGCTTTGACCCGCCCGGTTGAATAATAGCAGTAACGCCAAGCTTCGCTGCAAATTCTACTACATCCGGAAAAGGAAAGAAAGCATCAGAAGCTAGAACCGAACCTTTTACATCTTCTCGGGAGCGCCTGGCAGCCAACTCAGCTGCCTCAATGCGGCTCATTTGCCCTGCCCCAATACCAATCGCCACACCATTCTTGGCCAGAACAATGGTATTTGACTTAACATGCTTGGCTACCCCCCAGGAAAAAAACAGATCTTCCATCTCTGCCAAGGTAGGCTGTTTATTAGTAACAACCTTAATTTCATTAATAGCCAATTGGGCTAAATCCGGATCCTGAATCAATAATCCGCCGCTGACCCTTTTATAATCCAAGCCGGAAAATGGTTTGCCCGCCGCCGCATCCCCCATCTCTATAACACGCAAGTTCTTCTTTTCCTTTAAAACTGTTAACGCTTTGGGAGTATAAGCCGGCGCGATAACCACCTCAATAAACAGTGAGAGAATCTCTTGAGCTGTTTCCTCATCAACCCGGCGATTGGTAGCCACAATCCCGCCAAAGGCCGACACCGGGTCACACGCTAGCGCTTTTTTGTAGGCACCAAGCACAGTATTATCTTTGGCTACGCCACAAGGATTGGTATGCTTAATAATAGCCACTACCGTATCCGCAAAATAATTAGCCACACTCCAGGCCGCGTCCATATCAACTATGTTGTTAAAAGATAACTCCTTGCCATGCAGCTGCTTGGCCCTGACTACTTGAGCTCCCATGGCCCCTTCGCCAATCCCCATTTCCCGATAAAATGCCGCTCTCTGGTGCGGATTTTCACCGTAGCGCAGATCCTGGATCTTTTCTAAAAATATTTCGGTGTGGTGGGGAAACTCTTTCCCCTCCCCAAAACGTGTTGAGAGATAATTGACAATAACCGAATCATAGTAACGGGTATGTTTAAACGCTTTTAGAGAAAGTTTTTCTTTGGTCTCAATACTTAACTCGCCATTTTTTTGTTTTAATTCATCAAGTACCGGCTCGTAATCTTCGGGATCCGAAACAATGGCCACACTCTTACAATTCTTGGCTGCCGCCCGCACCATACACGGCCCGCCAATATCAATATTCTCTATCGCTTCCGCATGCGTAAACTTTGGTTTTCTCACCACATTTTCAAACGGATAAAGATTGCAAACTACCAGGCTAAAAGGATTGATGCCGTATTTTTTTAGTTCTTTGAGATGCTTTGGGTTACTCTGGTCGGCCAGGATGGCTCCGTGGATAACCGGATGAAGCGTTTTAACTCTCCCATCCAACAGGTGAGGATATTTTGTTAATCTTGAAACCTCGGTAACCTTAACGCCGGCTTTGCGCAAAAACTTGGCGGTGCCTCCTGACGAAACGATTTCAAACCCCAGCTGTTTTAATCCTTTCGCGAACGGGATCAATCCCGTTTTGTCCGAAACCGACAGGAGAGCATAGCGCCTCCCCTTTGCCTGTGCCTGTTCCTTTGTCTTTCTTCTTCTGGGTGTTTTGCGTTTCTTTCTTTTCATGTTGGCTCCTTTTCAACGTGGAGACAACCTTTATGGTTGTCCATTTAATCGAACAAGGATAAACCCTGTCCCTACATTATTTTAACTTTCCTTCCTTCAATCCTCAATCTTCCCTCGGCAAACAATCTAATTGCTTGAGGATAGATTTTATGCTCTTCTTCTAATATCCTGGCCGACAAGGCTTCCTCTGTATCCCCTTCTAAGACCGGCACCGCCTGCTGCAGAATAATCGGCCCGGTATCACAACCTTCATCCACAAAATGGACTGTAACCCCGGAAATCTTGGCTCCATAATCCAAGGCCTGTTTTGAGCCATGCGGCCCGGGAAAGGCCGGCAAAAGGGCCGGGTGTATATTAATCGTTTTCCCCTTATACGCATCCAGTAAAACATGGCCGACAATCCGCATGTACCCGGCTAAACAGACCAAATCGACTTTATTTTCTTTGAGCGCTTTGACAATTTCTGATTCGTAATCATTTTTATTGGTAAAATTGTCCGGCTCAAAAACCGCAGTCGGGATCCGGTGCTTTTTGGCCCGCTCTAGTCCATAAGCCTCGGGCTTGTTGGAAATTACCAGCGCGACTTTCGCCAACACCTCCCCCTTCTCCACAGAATCGATAATCGCCTGGAGATTAGACCCGCGACCCGAGATTAAAACACCAATATTTATCATATAATGATTACTTCTCGTTTCCCTTTACCAATTTCTCCAATCAAATACGCTTTTTCTTTTTGTTTATGAAGGAAACCCATGACTTTTTTCACATCTCGTTCTTCAACCACAAAAATCATACCTATGCCCATATTAAAGGTACGGAACATTTCGTCCTGGGACACCTTCCCCCTGCGGCGGATCATCTTAAAAATTGACGGAATCTGCCATGAATTGAGATCGATCACCGCCTGGGCGGATTTGGGCAGGATCCTGGCCAGGTTTTCCGGGATACCGCCGCCGGTAATGTGGGCTATCCCTTTAACCTTGTAGCGCTTAATCAGTTTTAACATAGTCGACACATAGATTTTGGTCGGCGTCAGCAATTCTTCGCCCAGACTTTTTCCGACATCCTCATTAACCTCTTTTGGATTCAATTTCGCGTGTTCAAAAAGGATCTTGCGCGCCAAAGTGTAACCATTGCTGTGCAGCCCGGAAGAGGCCAACCCGATAATACGGTCACCGTTTTTAATTTTTGAACCGTTAATCACCTTTTTCTTATCCACTATTCCAACAGCAAATCCGGCCAGATCATATTCTCCCGAATAATACATATCGGACAGCTCGGCCGTCTCTCCTCCCAACAGCTCACAGCCCGCCTGTTTGCACCCATTGGCTACACCTTTGATAATTTTCTCAATCTGCGGCGGATGGACCTTTTGGCAGGCAATGTAATCCAAGAAAAAGAGCGGTTTTGCTCCCGTCGCTATAATATCATTCACATTCATGGCCACAAGATCAATGCCCACCGTATCATGGCGATTCATGGCAAAAGCAACCTTAAGCTTTGTCCCCACACCGTCCGCCGCTCCCACCAAATGGTTCTTCCCCAGAGGAAAGAAGCCAGCAAAGAAACCAATTTTTTTGGCATACTTCCTTATTCTGCGGACCACTTCATTGCCCGCGTCAACGTCCACCCCTGCCTGTTTATAGGTAACCATAACTACCTCCTCGTTATCTTGCCGCTTCTGCCGTGGCTGTGCCGTAATAAACATCCCCACCACGCAGTACGATAAAATATCTGCATTCACGATTGCTGCACGCCCAAGCCTTATAACGAATAGAGACCGAATTATTCGAGAAATCAGACAGCGGCACCAATTGCCCTTTCCCGCACGATTGACATTTTGGATAACAACTCTCTGTCATATCTTTTCACCTCCCTGAACTAATTAAAAAATAATTTCAAACTTTGCAGGCGCTCTGGAATCCTAACCGGATACTCACCATTCAAACAGGCCAGGCATAAACTCTTACCCGGCAGACTTATGGCTTTAACTAAATGTTTCAAACTCAAATACCCCAGAGAATCAGTCTCAATATATTTGCGAATACCTTCGACCGACAAATTGGCGGCAATAAGCTCAGCCTTGGAAGCGGTGTCGATACCATAGTAGCATGGGTTAATATTGGGCGGTGAGGATATCCGCATATGCACCTCTCGCGCTCCGGCCTCCCGGATCAACCTCACGATCTGCCGCGAAGTCGTCCCCCGGATAATTGAATCATCAATAATGATGACTTTTTTGCCTCGCACCGCGTCACGGATAGGATTTAATTTTAGCCTGACCCCCAGATCTCTGATCTCCTGACTGGGTTGAATAAAAGTCCGGCCTACATAACGGTTTTTAATTAAACCCTCTTCATAGGGGATCTTTGATTCTGCGGCATATCCCATGGCGGCCGGTATGCCGGACTCCGGCACGGCCATAACCATATCTGCCTCAACCGGATGTTCTTTAGCCAGATATTTACCCATGTGAAACCTAGTTTCGTAAATATTGCGTCCATGCAAAACACTATCTGGCCGGGCAAAGTAAACATACTCGAAAACACACAACGCCTCTCTCTCTTCCAGTTGCCAGGTCTGCGACCTTAAACCATCTCTGTCAATGAGAACCAGTTCACCATTGGCCACTTCCCTCACAAACCGGGCACCCAAAATATCTAAAGCACAGGTTTCAGATGAAACCACATAAGCCTTATCCAGTTTGCCAATACACAGCGGGCGAATACCATTGGGATCGCGCACGGCTATCAGCTGATCCCTGGTCATAATAACTATTGAGTAAGCTCCCTTACAATGTTTCAAAGTATCGGTAACAGCTTCTTCAAATTTTTCTTTTATTGAAGTGGCGATCAGCGACGCCAGGACCTCCGAATCGGTGGTGCCGACAAAACTGATCCCTTTATCTTTTAGCTCCTGGCGTAAGACATTGGAATTAACCAGATTGCCATTGTGGACCAAAGCGATCGTGCCGTATTTGGTATCAATCACAATCGGCTGCGCATTCTCAATAACGGAGGAACCGGTTGTTGAATAACGTACGTGGCCCACGGCAATATTACCTTTTAAGCCGCTTAAGGATTTTTCATCAAAGACCTGATTAACCAACCCCATACCCTTATGACATCTGATATCCTTGCCATCCGAGACGGCAATGCCCGCTGATTCCTGGCCGCGATGCTGCAGGGCAAAAAGGCCATAGTAGACCGATTTAGCCGGAGAATCCGCCTCAAAATTATATATGCCGAATACGCCGCATTCTTCTTTCATTTTAGACTCTATATTTGTCCGTCCAACATGAGACGCAAATTTGATCCAACGGCCGGCCTAAGGCCTCACCCACATCTTCCAAAGTATTATAAGCCAAACCATCTACGTCGATATATTTCCTAACCTTTTCCACGCTTTTTTGATGAGCCACCAGCTCTTCTTTGGAACGAGTTGCCACACCGTAAAGACAAGGCGCCTTGAGCGGCGGACAAGCGACTCGAACATGAATCTCCTTAACTCCGCTGCTTCTCATTTTAACCACCAGATCATTCTTCATCTGCGTTCCTCTAACGATTGAATCATCACAGATCACTATGTTGCGGTCCTTAATTTTAGCCGGGACCGGAATTAACTTAATTTTGGCTTCGCGATCCCGCTCGGCTTGCGTTGGCTGAGTATAACTGCGGCCGGCGTAATCATATTTTATAAAAGCATTATCAAAAGGGATCTTTGATTCCTGGGAATAACCAATGGCATGTCCAATCCCTGAGTTTGGCACAGCTCCGACAATATCAACATTCACCGGATAACGCCTGGCCAAAGCTGCTCCAAGATTTCTGCGGGCAATATCGACAGACAACCCGTCGATGGTTGAAGCCGCATTGGCGGTATAAACCCACTCAAACGAACAATATTGGGTAAATTCCGCCGGGATAATCTTTTTTGTCTCAATCTCCGCCCCCTCAATCATCAGAATTTCGCCCGGCTTGACATCTCTTAGAATAGTAAAACCAAGATTAACAAAAGAACAGGACTCCGAGGTAATAACGACCGCTCCATCACGTTTCCCAATGACCATAGGCCGAAAAGCATATTTATCACGAGCGGCATAAATCCCCCCCCCGGTTAAGATAACCAGAGCGTAGGCTCCGCGGATCCTCTGAGCCATTTTCTCAATGCCGTCGACAAAATCATCACCCTGAGCAATTAATTTTGCCACGACCTCGATATCCGAATCCGTATAAAAAGAGTGCCCGTTTTTCTTTAACTCATCACTCAGCTCTCCACGATTGATGATATTACCTTCAAAACAGACAGTGAACTCACCCATTTTAGAATCAAGCTTAAGCGGCTGCCGATCTTTAAGTGAGGTGTGGCCAATTCCCATGTTCCCTTCCAGACCCACCAAATCATTGGTAAAAGTTTCGCGGACCAAACCACGATGAGTGCGGATTTTTATTCCATCCCCGGCATAGGTCGACAAGCCGCAATAGAGCTGCCCGCGATGCTGCAGATAAAAAGTCCCCAAAAACAGATCGTCCAGTATATTTTCCTTAGCCGAAATCGCAAATATTCCACACATTTGTTAGTTCCTCTCTTACTCTATCAATCGCCACAAGCTTAACTTCGCCGGATTTGCGCGTCTTAATCTCTATTTTATTCTCTTTTAGCCCCTTAGGACCAACAATAATTTTGATGGGAATACCGATTAAATCCATATCTTTGAGTTTCGCGCCGATCCTACCGGCCCGATCATCCAACAAAACATCAAACCCCGTAGTTGCAAAGCTTGCTTTACAGTCGGAATATATTTTTTCCGCCACCTCAAACTGTTCTTTCTCCTCCGCATTAACCGGCACAATAGCCACCTGGTAAGGGGCTAGAGGGATAGGCCAGAGAATACCGTCTTTATCATGATTTTGTTCAATCGCGGCCTGAGCCGTTCTCGCCACGCCAATGCCATAGCATCCCATCACCATCGGTTTTTCTTTGTTATTTTCGTCCATATACATACAGCCCATCTTTTCAGAATACTTGGTCCCTAATTTAAAAATATGGCCGACTTCTATCCCGCGCTTGCCATTGGGCAGCTCTTCTTCTCCAGCATCGGCAATAACATGAAACTCTTCGGAAAAACCGCCACCAATCAACCCGGAATCCGCCTTAGTTACACAATATTCAAGGCCCATGCGTTGAAAAATGCGGCAATAGGTTTCGTACATCTTTTTATATTCTCTGTCTAAATCTTCTTCTGAAGCGTGGAAGCTGTAGGAATCTTTCATCATAAACTCACGGCCGCGCATCAAGCCAAAACGAGGTCGGATCTCATCGCGGAATTTAGTTTGGATTTGATATAGATTGAGCGGCAGCTCTTTGTAAGAACGGACAGAATCACGGACCAACTCCGTGATAATTTCTTCATGGGTTGGGCCGAGGCAAAATTCACGCTCATGGCGGTCCTTAACGCGGAAAAGTTCTTTACCATATTGCTCCCAGCGGCCGGTTTGCCGCCATAATTCTGCCGGTAAAAGTACCGGCATAAAGATTTCTTGGGCCCCTGCCCTGTTCATCTCCTCACGAACGATATTGGTCACATTCTGAAGAACTTTAAGTCCAAGCGGTAAGTAGGTGTAGATTCCGGCAGCGACTTTTTTGATATAACCAGCGCGAAGGAGCAATTTATGGGATACTATCTCCGCCTCTGAGGGATCCTCCCGTAGCGTCGGCACCAGCAGCTGCGACATTTTCACAGTAGCTCTTCTTCCCCCCTTAAAACACCCAGAAATCAGATTTTATTATAGCACAAAAATAGTGAAATTTCCAGCCAATAGTACGGATATAGGGTTAGAGAGAAATAAAGGGGGATAAAAATAATGCGCATAGGAACAACACGTTTTCTCAACGCCGGAAGCATCGGCGGCATGGATGGAAATTTTAAGGGTACACTAGAGGCAGTATCCGGAGCAGCGCTTACAAAATTATTAAGAGCAGCAAAGTTTGCCGGATACATTGCCGCGAATTCAAACTTGGGAAATACCCAGAATGATCTCATGGCCGCTGGAGCAGATTTCATGATTAATAAAGTTACGATATCTGACTTTATTACAATGGATTTGTTTGAGAATAGACCATAATAACGTCATGACAATAATTTCTCCTGTATATTTAACAAAAACCGGCCAGCCAAGACTAGGGCCGGAACACAAAAAACCACATTTTGACAAGCGGCCCTTTCGCTCAACTCTATTTTGGGCTTACAGAGAAGAAAAACCAGACATCGAAACATTAAAAAGCCTACGAACTTCAATTCAAGAAAGAAGCTTTAAGCCGTTTTTTGATCGGAATGAAATTGATGTTTTGCTTGAACAGGAAGTGACAACCCCGCACGGCGCAGGTGTTTATCAGGACCAGCAATCTTTAAAAACCTTCAAGTTTTGGCAACATTTCCTGAACAATATTGCGTCGGCAATGGCCTTTGTAAGCGATTATAATAGTAGTATCTCAAAAGATTCAAAAGAAGAAGACAAAGCATATATACAAACAACTTTAAGACTTTTAAAAATAATCGAGGACTGGTTTTATTATCACCCGGATATTCTGGGTACGGTCATTGCTAACGTCCCTACCCCGGAAGAAGAAGCCCGGCTAAATGCCCTGCTCGCAGTTTTGGGTCGTCGTTAATGCTATAATCATCCCCTATGCTCTTTGCACCGGAAAAAGCCATTCTCGTTGGTGTGCAGCTAACAGAAACCAAACATATTCCTCTGGAAGAATCTATGCAGGAGCTGACGCGTCTGGCAGAAACTGCCGGCGCCGAGGTAGTTGGCCAGCTTACCCAAAACAGGCCCAAACCAGACCTTAAATATTTTATCGGCTCCGGCAAACTAGACGAAATTAAAGCCGCCATTGCCGCATATAACGCCAATATGGTTATCCTCGATAATAATATCTCTGCCGCGCAAAACAGAAACCTGGAAGAAGCCCTAGAAGTAAAAGTTGTTGACCGCACAGAGATAATCCTTGATATTTTTGCCCAGCATGCCAGCTCCCACGAAGGCAAACTCCAGGTCGAACTGGCCCAATCGAGTTTTCTTTTGACCAGATTAATCGGCCATGGGGTAGCCATGTCCCGACTGGGCGGCGGCATTGGCACCAGGGGCCCGGGAGAAACAAAACTGGAACAAGATCGCCGCTATATTCGCAAAAGAATCTCCGAGTTAAAGAAAGAGATTGAAAAATTACGAAAAGAAAGATCCGTACGCCGGGACAAGCGCAGAAAAAGCAATATCCCAACCATCGCGATTGTCGGCTATACCAATTCCGGCAAATCTACACTGCTTAACGCCCTGGCTAAATCTGATGTACTGACCCAAGATCAACTTTTTGCCACGCTTGACCCGACCGTCCGGCGGGTAACACTGCCCAATCACAAAATCGTCTTAATGAGCGACACGGTCGGTTTTATCCAGAAGCTCCCCCATCAGCTGATTGCCGCTTTTCGCGCCACCCTGGAAGAGGTATCAGAAGCAGACTTGCTTCTTCACGTAGTTGACGCGTCTCACCCCTACCGCGAAGACCAGATTAACGCGGTGCTTACTGTGCTTGAAGAGCTAAAATGCGGCACCAAGCCCATGATTACTGTTTTTAATAAATCGGACAAACTAACCAGGAAGATTTCAGGGGAACTATTAAAAAAACACGAACCGAGTGTGGTAATCTCCGCATTACATAAGTCGGGACTGGACAAGCTAGTTACAATTTTCTCCCAACTGCTGCGGCAACCCGCTTAAGCTCCTTCATTAAAGAAGCAAAGGTCTCCGGTTTCAAGCTCTGCGAGCCGTCACTCATCGCCTCTTCAGGTCGAGGATGGACTTCGAGCATCAAGCCATCCGCGCCGGCAGCGATACTGGCCAGCGCCATAGCCGGGACATAATCCCACTCCCCCGTACCATGGCTTGGGTCAACCACAACAGGCAAGTGTGATAATTTTTTAATCACCGGCACAGCATTCAAATCCAACGTATTACGAGTCGCTGTCTCAAAGGTCTTAATCCCCCGTTCACACAAAACCACATTCTTGTTGCCTTCGGACATGATGTATTCAGCCGACATAAGTAACTCCTGGATGGTTGAGCCTGGCCCGCGTTTGAGCAAAATAGCTTTATTTGTTTTGCCAACCTCTTTTAATAAATTAAAATTAGCCATGTTGCGCGCGCCTATCTGCAACATATCAGCATATTTGGCTACCAGCTCAACCTCACGGGTATCCATAACCTCTGTCACAACCGGCAAACCTGTTTTTTTTCTCGCGAGAGCTAAATATTTTAGACCTTCTTCCCCTAAGCCTTGAAAAGAATATGGGGAGGTCCTCGGTTTAAACGCCCCACCGCGCAGCACCGCCGCCCCGGCTCGTTTCACGGCGTCAGCCGCTTCCAAAAGTTCCTTTTTGCCTTCGACAGAACACGGCCCGGCCATAATGACAATTTTTTGCCCGGCGCCAATCGATAAGGATTTGGTTATTTGAACAACCGTATCTTCCTGTTTGAATTCACGGCTAACCAGTTTATAAGGTTTTCTAATGTGGACGATTTCAGAAACCCCGGGCAGCATCTGAATGGTATCAAGCTCAAGCATGGTCTTGTCACCGATAGCGCCAATAACTGTGCGTTCGACACCCCTGGACAAGTGGGTCCCAAAACCATGCTGTTTTAATTTTTCTACGACCTGACCAATCTGTACCTCGGTAGCGCTGGGTTTCATTATGATGATCATTGGAAAGTTACCTCCGGAGATTAACAGCTTCTTTGAGATAGATGTTTTTGATCTCTTTTTGGGGTTTATCGGTATTGACCTGCATCAATATCCTGATGCACCTGGCTAAGCTGCCGGGGACATCAATTTCGCTGGTACAAAGCAGGGAGGTATCGTTCCAGCCTAATTCGCGGGCGGCAACGGCCGGAAATTCAGCGCTAAGGTCCCGGGTAGCCGAAAAGATAATTGAGGCAATATCTTCAATTTTGAGCTGATTAGCTTTTATTAATTCGGTTAACAACTCTTTAGTTGCCGCAACGATTTCTTCTCTGGTATTCTCAGCCGCAGTGGTCGCGCCCCTAATTCCTCTAATTCGCATAGTCAAGATGCTATCAGATTTTGTTTAAATACGCAAGGTAGCGTTGATCAAGCTCAACCAACAACACATCCTGTAATTGCCGCGGATCATAATCCAACCCGGCTTCTATTTTCAATGAAGTGGCCGAATTTTTAATCTCATCCGGCCAGATATCCGGCAGATTATTAACATTAACTCCGATCCCTATGATTAAATACCCCGCAGCCACCCGCTCCACCAGGATACCACAAACCTTTTTGCCGTTAATTAAAACATCATTGGGGAATTTAATTTCAGTGGTCAGTTTTGATATATTATTGATGGCGGCCTCAACCGCTTCGGCGCATAATAAAGTAAGAGAGACGAGATCTTTGGGTCTTTTGCGTGGTTTAATAATTGCCGAAAGATAAAGCCCTAATTTTGGCGGAGAAAACCAGTGGCGGCCAGGCTTACCCCGGCCTCGTGTCTGCTCGCCGGCAATAATAACCACACCCTCACCTAAACCTTTGCCAATTAAACGCTTAGCTTCATCACTGGTGGAATCAAGTGAAGGGTAGCCAACAATCTTTTTACCGATTATTTTAGAAATTATAAAGAAGTCCTAAGGCAGCAATGTCAGAAACATTGCCGGTTGCCCTGTCATTATGCAGGCGATACATGGCGTCAAAAACAGTATTGGGGGCAATCGTATAGGATACGCCTCCCTGAGCAGTCAACCTGCCACCGGGTGCGGCAAACCCATAATCGGCATTCAAGCGATAATCACCTTTACCAACCAGCTTGATGTCTTCGGATAACAGCTGGACTATTTTTCCACCGATATTAACTGTTGAATTTATCAAGGGGCGATCAAAAGAATCTAGACCGGCAAAATCAAATTCGTCCGCGGCAAAGGCTTGGGTAATATACAAAGAGCCCACCTTGACCAGATTAAGGTTAATAACAGTTCCAGTTTCCCACACATCCTCCAACGCTACCCCGCCGGCGACCATTATATTACTGGAGCTGGCACCGGCCAATCCCACTTTTCCGGAAGCCTTAATTTTATCAGAGAGAGGCGCGGACAAGGCAATGTTGGCTCGGACATCACGAGGGGTAGAAGAGATAAAACCTGAAGATAAATAATCACCACTCACCTCAAGTTTCATAGAGGTAAAAAGAGGGACGCCAACTTTTCCGGTTATTTTACTGGTAGTCAGCCGGCCGGCCGCGGTTTGAGTTAAAGCAATATATCCAGCCGAGACATCAGCTCCCCAGAGCCTCGTCGAAGCCAAAATTGCGGTATCCGGCCGTTTATAAACCTGGCCGGTCTCACTTGGCACAACACCGGTCGCGTCCGTATGCTGCACAACACCCGAACCATAGGTAAGTTTTAAATTTACCGGCGTCTCCCATCCCAGATCCAATCTTAGATTTGACTCGATACCAAAGAGCTCGGTACCCAGAACTCCGCCGGCTGTTGAACCCCAACCATAATCCATTGTATCCAGGTTAACAATCACGTTTACGCCATCGCCAAATTCATGCGCACTGGTCAAGATAAGCCTGTAGCGTCCTATGGCCCCACGAGCGCCGCCGCTTAAAAGATTGGCTAACAACCAATCCGCTTGATAGCTGCCGGATAAGCCGACGCCTTCGCCACCCTTTTTCAAACGGGAGATATCATCCTTTATCTTTTTAAGGTCCCCTTTAAGATCTTCGGCCCCAATGGCTTTGGCAAATTTTGAAAGAAAGACAGCCGTTTCAAACCTGGTAATTTTTCCCGCACCGCGGAAGGTCCCATCAGGATAGCCCCTGGTAACTCCGAGTTTGACTAAATCATAGACTGAAGAAGCCGCCCAGTGATCATCAGGCAAATCTTTAAACTTGAGCTGCTCCCCGATTGCCATACCCGACACCAATAACACCGCGATAAACACTGCCCAATACCGTTTCATATTGAAAATATTAGCACTATACGGGCTTTTGTCAATAGGCCAAAATAGGCGGGATTTTTATTTGGATACTAAGAAGCAAATCAGAGAAATCCAAACAAAAATGTAT
>METP01000015.1:0-147 GCA_001771365.1 candidate division WOR-1 bacterium RIFCSPLOWO2_02_FULL_46_20
GGTTTATTATCTCGGCCAATGCCGCCGGTGGATCCCCGGCGCGGAGGCTTGACGCTGCAAGGCCTGACAACCTTTGCTTCACAATCCTCAATTGATCGTCAGCCCCTAATTTCCCATCTGACGCGCGGAATCGCAAACCTTCTATAT
>METP01000015.1:176-3680 GCA_001771365.1 candidate division WOR-1 bacterium RIFCSPLOWO2_02_FULL_46_20
TCCTCTTAACCTTCTTTATTTCGGGTATCTGACCTGCTATAATATTATCGATAGCTTGTTTGGGAAATTTCACTTTATTTATATTTTTTATATTTTTTTCAAAGGGAGGCGAACAATGATACCCAAAAAAGAACTCGATAAAGCAGTCAATATCGCCAAGGAATTCGGAATTGGCAAACTATATCTGTTTGGGTCTTCATTATATAAAAGCTCGGCAAAGGCCAATGATTACGATTTTGCCGTGGCAGGCATCGCCCCTGCTAATTTTTTCTCGTTCTACGGCAAACTTCTAATGGCGCTGTCAAAAAATGTTGATCTTATTGATGTCACCGACAGAAAAGGGAAATTTATTAATCTTATTCTCAAAGAG
Source organism: candidate division WOR-1 bacterium RIFCSPLOWO2_02_FULL_46_20 (assembly GCA_001771365.1). GTDB lineage: Bacteria > Margulisbacteria > WOR-1 > O2-12-FULL-45-9 > O2-12-FULL-45-9 > O2-12-FULL-45-9-A. The sequence goes on from METP01000015.1 coordinate 547, forward strand.
GGCAAAATTGTTTATGACAAAGGATCGGACTAAAGAATATTGCGAAGCGGAATTTGAAAACATTGACGCGACAGTGGCGGAACTTGTTTTAATTACAGAACCAGGGAAAGCTGCTTATTCCACCGCCGACCTTGCGGCCATGGCAACCTTTATTCATAATATTTACAACGGCATCGAAAATATTCTAAAGAGAGTTTTGACGCTAAAAAAGAAACAAACTAAAGAGGGAGCCGCGTGGCATAAAGACCTGTTGAAAACTTCTGTTAAAGCAGATATTATCTCTCCCGATCTTTGCTCTATACTGGCAAAATATCTTTCCTTCAGGCACTTTTTTATTCACGGATATGGTTTCACCCTTAAATGGGAAGCGCTCCAGCCTTTAGTCGCGAATATTGATAAAACATTGCGGGATTTCAAAACAGCGGTTTATAGGCATTTGGTCTAGTGTGTTTTTCCCTTTTTCCTTTTTCAAAAAGCCCGTTTTTGGCCCCTCCTTCGTCCGCCTGTGGCGGACTTCGGCGGGCAGGCAGGTTCCCAGGTTCTTTGGCAGTTTTTCAACTTGTTCCGAGTTCATCGAGGAATCCGAAAAGGTCGCTTCGGAATTGGGCGGCGATTGGACGTCCCGACGATACGTCGGGACCATTTCAAATGAATAAATCGGTTCGGATATTTTCAAATGCGGTCAGCCAACACTTAAAAAAAGGGTTGGCTGGGGGAGAAGGGCTCGAACCCTCATAAGCAGAATCAGAATCTGCTGTCCTACCATTAGACGATCCCCCATTATTAACACGATCCACCGTTGGCGGATCTACAACCAACAACTAACAATCTACAACAAGTCGTTAGTTGTAGATCGACGAAGGCGATCGTTTTGTTAGTTGTTGGTTAATACGGTAGCGCCCACCAATTCGGTTTAAAAAGCAGAATAAATAATCCGTAGAGTGTAATAAAGATTGACAGGCCGACAAAAAATAGAAAACCGCCTTTTACAGGTTCTTGCCATTTTTCTTTCATCCACCAGGAAAACAGCAAGGCCAGCAAACCAACAATAATCACCGAGCCACCCTTAAATAGATGACTAAAATTTAGAAACTGCATCAGCTTTACGCCAAATTCGCTCATTTTTGCATAACCCCGGCTAATTGCTCAGCTACATTTAAAGTCTTTGCTTGTCCCTTCAAATATCCCTTATTAAGTTTCTTGCCCTGCCGAAAAACAACTGTTTTGATGTCTTCAAAGTCCCTCGATCGCCCCGCTAGAATCTTTGACAAAATTAAATCTTCCGGAGAAATGATGTAGATTCTTTGTCCGAAAACCTTCCTGTTTTTTCTTTGCCCAAACGTATATTTTTCAAACCAAGATTTCGGCAGCCAGCAATCAATTCTGAAATCATCCAATTCCAATACAAATCTATTGCCAATCCTGACTATTTCTTCAACTTCTGATTTGTTATAAACAAATCCCATCTTATCAGCTTTGATTAAAAAACCGTCAATATTATCTTTCTTCAAATCAACAACCAGATCAATATCCATACTTTGCCTTGGGTATCCCCAATAAGCCACGGCAAACCCACCGACCAACATATATGATATTTTTGTCGCTTGAAATAACTTAGCTACTCTCTCAAGGAACTTTTCAAAAATCATAAACTCTGCATTACCTCAGCAAGTTTATTCATTTTCCATTTCAGTTGACGAGCAGACAAATTAGGCTTTTCAGCCAATAGAGAATCACGTAAAATTTTTAACCCGGCTTGATAAAGATCAAAAAATATACGCAAACTCTTACCTGGTGAAAGGTTATTAAGCTTTTCTCTTGTTTTCTTGACTTCCCACGGTTTCATAATAAAATTCTAACACTCCCTCCCTGTTTTTGCAACGATCATAGCAAAAAGGTATAATTAAAGCATGTACGATTTTTTGATAATTGGCGGAGGCATAGCCGGACTCTCAGCCGCCCTTGAAGCCAGTAAACACGGTAAAGTTCTCCTCTTAACCAAAGGGAAAATTGGCGAAACAGCTACAGAAAAAGCCCAGGGCGGCATTGCGGCAGCCATAGATCAAATCCGTGACTCAACAGAATTCCACTTCGAAGATACCATCGCCGCCGGAGCAGGTTTGTGTGATGAAACAGCTGTCCGCATTCTGGTAACCGAGGGGGTCGAACGCGTCAAAGAATTAATTGAAATGGGAGCGCGTTTTGATCGCGCGGAAACCGAAGCCGGAGGAGGCTTTGCCCTGGCACTCGAAGGCGCCCATAAAAGACGCAGGATTCTTCACGCGGGTGACGCTACCGGCGAGGAAATTCAGCGCACCTTGGGTTCAAAAATAATCAGAGAAAAACTGGTCGAGATTAAACAACACACCATTGGTATTGACTTAATCATAAAAGGGGGTAAATGCATCGGCGTTAAGGCTCTGGATATCAAGATTAATGTTATCAAAAATTTTCTGGCCAAAGCCACGATCATCACAACCGGAGGTCTGGGCCAGGCATACTTATACACGACAAACCCCAAAGTTGCCACAGGCGACGGCATTGCCATGGCTTATCGCGCCGGAGTCCGAGTCTCTGACATGGAATTTGTCCAATTCCACCCCACTTCAATGGTCCAATCCCAAGCATTAAAAGATATTATTGCCCTCCCCCGTTTTTTGATTTCTGAAGCCGTGCGGGGCGAAGGCGCTGTGCTGCTAAATATTAAGGGTGAGCGCTTCATGCAAAAATATGACATCCAGGGTGAATTGGCTCCCAGAGACATTGTTGCCAAAGCCATCTTTCAAGAAATGAAAGATACAAACCAGGCTCATGTATTCTTGAGTCTAGGAAAACTGGGGCACGAAAAGATCAAGAAACGCTTTCCGGTTATTTATAAAACTTGCTTGGAACGCGGCCTTGATATAACAAAAGATAATATCCCGGTTGCCCCTGCCGCCCATTACTTTATGGGCGGGATAAAAACAGATGTAAACGGACAAACAAACATTAAGAACCTCTACGCGGCTGGAGAATGCGCCTCGCTCGGAGTACACGGCGCCAATCGGCTGGCTTCGAATTCGCTTTTGGATGGCCTGGTCTTCGGACGACGAGCTACCCTTGCTGCAAAGAGTCAGCTAAGCTCCTCTCGTTAC
>METP01000015.1:3694-11817 GCA_001771365.1 candidate division WOR-1 bacterium RIFCSPLOWO2_02_FULL_46_20
GTTCGCTGCAAAATGATTATTAAAACAACTATGTGGAAAGATGTGGGGATAGTTAGGTCAAAAAAGAGTTTGGGACAGGCGCTTAAGATGCTGAAACAGGTTAACCCCAATCAAGCACCGGCCAACAGAGAAGAGATTGAATTAAGAAACCTGGCTCAGGTAGCCAAACTGATTACTCAAGCGGCTTTAGACAGAAAAGAATCTCGCGGCGCGCACTTCAGATCTGATTTTCCCAAAAAAAACGACAAAAAGTGGCAAAAACACTTAATTTATAAGATCGGGTAGATCCTCAGGCGTCTCTTTGGCTCTTCCCCAACTGATTCCGAATGCAGCCCGGCTTGATCCATCATTTGATGCTGTAGCCGCCTGATATAAGCATTCTGCGAACAAAGGTCGATTGAAGACCTGGCGGAAGTTTTAATTTGCTCAATAGCATCAGCCGCTTCACGCAAAGCAAGCTCCTCAGCGTCCTCCCGACTTCCCTCCCTGAAATAATATTTTAAAAACTTCATGAGCTGCGAAGAAACATTTTTCTTGATTACATGAACCGGCACTCCGTGCTCCTCCGCCGCATTTACAATTTTCGTCCCCTGCCTGGCTTTTGACTTGGTGGTCAGCACAAGATCAGATTCACTAATGTGGGTAGCGATCACCGACGGCAATCGCATGGACCTAATCGCCCGCTCCAAATGCCCTCGGTTCACTCCAAAAGGATATATCCGAACAGGACCTTGCCCTTTTTCCAGCTTGACCTTTTCTAATTCTTCAGCTGTGGGCTCTGGCATTTCTTCAGGCGGCTTCTGGACTTCAATTTTCCCATCTTCCTTGCGTACCCGGATTTCAGGCTGCGGTGTCTTTTCACGCAAATGCGCGTCAACCGCTTTGGCAACATCAAGATAGATAGCAAACTTATCCCTTTCACGAATTTCAATGGCAATATCAAAAGTCGGCGGCGCTTTTCTTTCTAAAATCGCTTTTTGGCTGCGGCGGCGCTTCGCTTCTTCATCTCCCAGGATAACAGATTGTATGCCGCCAACTAAATCCGAAAGCGTCGGATTGCTAATAATATTTTCTAAAGCATTGCCATGGGCTGTCCCAATAAGTTGAACCCCTCGCTCCGCGATGGTGCGGCAAGCCGTCGCTTCCAGCTCAGTCCCAATTTCGTCAACAATCACCACTTCGGGCATATGGTTTTCAACCGCTTCGATCATAACTTTATGCTGCAGCTCCGGAGCCGCCACCTGCATCCGCCTGGCTTTGCCAATACCGGGATGAGGGATATCGCCATCTCCGGCAATTTCGTTGGAGGTATCGACAATGACAACCCGCTTATTAAACTCATCACTTAAAACACGGGCCGCTTCACGTAGTTTGGTGGTTTTACCAATGCCCGGCGGCCCCATGAACAAGAGATTTTGGCCTGATTCAATCACATCTTTGATAATATCATTGGTTCCATAAATCACTCGACCAACTCGACAAGTCAGTCCAATAATTTTACCGGAGCGGTTGCGCATACAAGAAATGCGATGCAAAGTTCGTTCTATGCCGGCGCGGTTATCCCCAGAAAACTCCCCTAGTTTGGTTACCACAAAATCAATATCATCTTGTAAAACCTGATCTCGAGCAATATCGTAAACCTTGCCGACAAAGCGCGCTTCGGGAATCTTGCCGAGATCGAGCACAACCTCGATTAAAGCATTAATTTCCGGATGCTTGAGTAACGACTGCTTAAGGCGCAGCGGGAGAACCTCCAACAATTGACGCAGCTCATCATCAATTTTAGGCATAAATAGGAACTATTTCCCTTTTACCGCCTTTTTTAAATTAATGCCCGGCACAAAAGCCGGGGCCTTGGATTGCCCAATAGTAATCTGGGCGCCAGTTTGTGGATTACGGCCAACTCTCCCCTTCCTGGAACGGACTAAAAAATTGCCAAAACCTACCAGCCTTACCTTTTCACCCGCTATTAAAGCGTCGCCAATTAAACCAAGTGTCGCGTCAATAATTTTCTCGGCTTTGGCTTTGGTAATTTTTTCTTTGCTCGCTACCTTTCCGGCCAATTGTTTTTTATTCATTTTTGTATTCCTCCTTCATGCTTACATCTCAAAAGCAAAGCCTCCCAGCGCCTATCAACCTCTTTTTGCATTGACTCAACGACAGCCCCATTACCGGGTTTATTCAGGTGGCGAAAACGATCCTGCGTCTTAAGGAATTCACCAATCGGTTTTTTTACCTTCGGTGTATAATTTAATTTATAAACCCCATTTTCAACCTCATACAAAGGCCACATGCAGGTATCGGCCGCCAGCCGTCCCATCTCAGCCGTTAATGCCGGTTTATAGCCCCAGCCCAAACAGCAAGGCTGCAAAACATTTATAAACTTTGGACCATGAATAGAAAATGCCTTTTCCGATTTAGCGGTTAAATCACGCCAAAAACCAACCGCGGATTGGGCGACATAAGGCAGATCATGAGCTATCATTATTTCAGTTAAATTTTTTGAGAATTGAACTTTTCCGGGGATAACTTTACCGGCCGGAGCGGTGGTCGTAGCCGCTCCTTTGGGTGTAGCAGACGAGCGCTGAACCCCTGTATTCATGTAAGCCTCATTGTTATAGCAAACATAGAGCATGTCATGGCCGCGCTCCATTGCCCCGGACAATGACTGGAAACCAATATCATAGGTCCCACCATCTCCACCAAAGGCCACAAAGTTAATATTTTGCTTAATTTTACCTTTTCTCTTTAGGGCCTTACAGGCAGCCTCAATGCCGGAGCAAGTAGCCGCGGAATTTTCAAAAGCATTGTGTAAGAAATTTACATTCCAGGCTGTGTAGGGGAAAATAGTCGTGACGACTTCTAAACAACCGGTGGCCGAAGTGACAACCACAGGCTCCGAGCTGGACATCAGCACCTGGCGGACGACAATCGGCGCGCCGCACCCAGTACAAGCCCGATGCCCACCGCATAAAGGATCACGTCTTGTCACTAAATCTTTTAATTTTGGCATAAAACTACTCTCTCACTCCAAAATGAATAACCTGGCCTGAACTCTGGCACTCTTGCAACTGTTTATATATCTGGCGGATGCCTTCCAAAGAAATTTCCCTTCCACCCAGACCATAAATATAGTTGGCTAAAAGCGGCTTCTTGGCCGCCTCATACATCGCCGATCTTATCTCGGTATAAAGCTGCCCGCCTTGATTACAATATGTGTCGCTGCGGTCCAAAATCACCGCGGCTTTAACCTTGGACAATGCCTGGGCAATTTCTTCACCAGGAAAAGGACGAAAAACACGAACCTTAAGCAACCCGGCCTTAAGACCATTGTTACGCAGCTCATCAACAACAGCCTTAGTCGTCCCGCAAGTAGAGCCAAGAGCCACAACGGCAAATTCCGCGTCGGCCAATTTATATTCTTCCAGCAACCCATACTCACGCCCAAACTTTTGGCCAAATTCTTTCCCCACCTTAACAATTACATCTTTGGCCTGCTTCATGGCTTCAACAACAGGCATTTTGTGTTCAAAATAATAGTCCTGCAGATCAAGGGATCCAAGGGTTATCGGTTTTTCTAAATTCAAAATGGAATTTTTGACCTTATGTTCTCCGATATATTTTTTGGCCGCGTCATCTTCCATAGTCTCGATCTTTTCCATGCAATGGGAAATGATAAAACCATCCGTTGTGACCATCGCTGGCAATCTAACCTTTTCATCCTCGGCAATTAAAACTGCCTGGAGCACACTATCATAAGCTTCTTGAGCATTTTCCGAAAATATCTGGATCCAGCCAAAATCCCTGACCGCCATAGTATCACTATGGTCGCAGTGAATATTGATCGGACCGGACAGCGCGCGATTAACTTCACAAAGCACAATTGGCTGCCGCAAAGCGGAAACAATGGGGAGGATTTCCGACATTAACTGGAGCCCCTGAGAAGAGGTCCCGGTCATCACCCGGCAGCCGGCAGAAGCCGCACCCACGCAAGCGCTCATGGCAGAATGCTCTGATTCGGCAGCGACATACTCCGTATCTACCAGGCCATCGGCCACAAACTGAGAAAAGATCATAACCACCTCTGTGGCCGGGGTTATTGGGTAGGCCGCGACAACGTCTGGATTGATCTGGCGCATAGCCTCGGCCATGGCCTCATTACCTGTTTTAGCTAATGTCGGCATAGTTTATTTCCTCTCCGCTTCCATTGTAATTGCCCGTTTATCCTTTTTGGTCGGACATTCAACATCACAAATTCCGCAACCCTTACAGTATCTATAATCAATACCGGAAACTTTTTTGTTTTCGTCCAGGGTAATGGCAGAATCGGGACAATATATCCAACAAAAATAACAATGAATGCAATTCTCCGCGCAAAAAACCGGCCGTTCCGAGCGCCAGTCGCCTGTCTGGAATTCTTTGGCTGTGCCGGCCGGGACGGAATCCCCATGCCACAGTTCTTTCCAGCCCATATTCTTCTTCATCTAACCATTCTCTCCTTCAACACTCTCATACGCCGCCTTGATCGCCTCAATATTTCCCCTAATAATCTCCGGCTTATGCGCGAACTTCTTTTTTAGCTTATCTTCGGTATTCTTAATCATTTCAGCAAAATCAAGCAGGCCGGAAACCTTGGCTAGGGCTCCCAACATCGGAGTGTTGGGAATATTTCTGCCGATTTTTTCATTAGCAATGGCCGAGGCATCCACGGTAAAGACCTTTGCCCCTTTTAACCCTATTTCTTTTCTGATTTCTTGAGGAGTTTTGGAAGTGTTTACAATCAAACTGCCATCCGCGGGCAAGCCCTGTGACACATCAACCGAAGCCATCAAAGTTGAGTCAAGCACAACCACAATCCGCGGGCTGGTAATGCCGCAATGCAAGGTTATTGGCTGATCCGATAAACGGTTAAAGGATTGAACCGGAGCCCCCATGCGCTCCGGGCCGTATTCCGGAAAAGCCTGAATGTTCTTACCCAAAGACATGGCCGCGTCCGCAAAAAGCAGCGCCGCCGTCTTTGCTCCCTGCCCTCCGCGACCGTGCCAACGTATTTCTGTTAAGTTATCCATGATTGTAATTTCGGAAGTGCTATTTTATCAAAAATTAAACCGAAAATCAACAGAACGATTATCGGCGCTATAGCGCCAAGAAAAGATTTTGCCTTACTTATTTTATAATTTAATCTGCCAGCCACGGCCAGCAATCCATAGATATAAAGCAGCATGGAAAAATATAAAAAGTTATAGCCGTAGCGAAAAAGCATAAAGTCCATACCCGCATATCTGGTAAGAACCATCAAGAATAAAATCAGCAAAGCGACCAGGGATACCGCGCTGCTATAGAACACGCTCTGGATCATACGGTTCAAGCTCCCTTTGCCTCCCAGGAGAGAATAAATTTGGTTAAGAGTAGTCGCTGTCGAGTAGAATAAAACAAAAAAGGCGCAAGTAAATGCTCCGCCCAAAATTAAAAAAGTAATTAAAAAGAAAACAAAAGCCAGGGCAAAAAGGACCGGTAAAATCAATATAAATTTAAAGCCGGCAATACCTTCAACCAGAGTCCCGCCGATGGGCACATACTGTATTACAAAAACTATCAGGGTGGCCACAAACCCCAGGATCCATGAAGTGCTCAGAAGAAACGTTAACGAATCATCCTGCCAACTTTCTTCCTTTAGTTTCGCATAGAAATATATCGGTCGAAAAATAATCGTCCACCAGGTCTTGAAGTATTGAGCCATTTGCTACACCTCCCTTCTGCCTTCAAAAGCTTTGGACATGGTTGCCTCATCCGCGTAATCCATGTCCGCGCCAACAGGTAAGCCGTAAGCCACCCGGGTAAGTTTTATCCCCAGGGGTCTGATTAATCTGGTTAAATAGATGTTCGTCGCTTCACCTTCGGCCGTAGGACTATTAGCCAAAATAATCTCCGTAAAATTATCTTTGGCCAGACGCTCTAGCAGCTCCTTTATCCTCAAGTTCTCCGGCCCCAGCCCATCCAAAGGAGAGATCCGGCCACCTAAAACATGGTACTTACCTTTATATTCTCCCGAGCGCTCAATAGCCACCAGATCCTTTGGCTCGGCGACTATACATAATGAACTATGATCGCGGCTGCTGTTTTCACAAATTTTACAGGGGTTCATATCAGTGATATTAAAGCAGACTGAACAGTGGGTGAGCTTGCCCTTGGCCTCTGTGATTGCCACAACCAACTTTTCTACATCTCCGGCTGAACTTTGCAAAATATAAAAAGCCAGGCGTTGCGCCGACTTTGGCCCAATACCCGGTAATTTTTTTAGTTCATCAATTAGTTTAGTTAAGGTCTCAGCGTACACTAAAACATCCCGGGTAAATTCATTCCCCCGGTTATCCCTTTCATTTTTTGAGCCGCCCCGTCTTTGGCCTGTTTCAAAGCTCGGCTCACAGCCTCTTTGACATCCTTTTCCAGCTTGCCTGGATTGGCATTGGGAGCAATTTTCACATCCTTAACCTCCATATCTCCGCTAACTGTCACAACTACTTCGCCGGAGGTTCCCTCGAATATATCTCGTGACAACTCATCCTTGACTCGTTTCAACTGCCCCTGCATCTCTTTAGCCATTTTCATCATGTCACCCATGTTGCCAAAAATCATGTTAACACCTTCCCTTCAAAAAAATCCGCCACGGCATGCGCCGACAGGGTCGTCTCTTTCTTGTCATTATCGACAACCCCTTCTATCGCGATCTTTTCTCCGATTATTTCATTAATGGCCTCCTCAACCGCCTGCTTATTCTTAACTTCTTCCAAACGCTCTTTGTGGAACACATACCCCCGACGAAAACCAATAACCAGCTTGCCTTTATTATTTATCTCCCGGGGATCCCCCTCGTGCAGAGAAACATAACCAAAGAGTGTCTTCTTCTTGACACTCTCAAGGATATCCGGCCAGCGGGACTTAATTTGCGCCAGGCGTTCTGGAATGGCAACCGGCAAATCGTCCCGCGTTAAGCGCGGTACGGCCATGGGCGCCTGACGCACTTCCAGCAGTTCCAATAAAGCCACCTCTAAAACCAGTCTCCCATGCGGATGCCAGCGCATATCTAATTCCGCTTTGGACAATGCGCGAATAACCTCCATAATTTTTTCAAGAGAAAACCTCTCCGCCTGCTGTTTTAATCTTGCAAAGTAATCCGCGGTTAATTCCAAGATTTCGCCGGAACCAACCTTAACATGAAGCAGATTCCTGAAGTGGGCTACCAGATCGCGAGTAACCTGGAGGGTAGATCTACCCTCCTCCAGGCCCTTTTTGATAAGTTCCAAAAGCTTAACTATATCGGATTCAACAACTGTATCACCAAAAGCAAAGAGCAGCTCTTCATCCGCCGTCCCCAAAAGCGTAATTACATTATCATAAGAAATTTTGTGCCCGGAGAACGAAACCAGCTGATCCAGGAGAGAAAGCGCATCGCGCATGGAACCTTCAGCGACGCGAGCAATCAGGTTCAAAGCCTTTTCATCGATGGCAAAGCCTTCTTTCCCGGCTACTTGCATTAAATGTTCTTCGATTTCTTTTAATTTAATCCTGCCAAAATCCAATCTCTGGCAGCGAGAAGAAATAGTTAAGGGAACTTTTTGCAACTCGGTGGTAGCCAAAACAAAAACAGTATATGAAGGCGGCTCTTCCAATGTTTTTAATAGCGCGTTAAAGGCTTCCGGAGTCAGCATATGAACCTCATCGATGATGTAGACTTTATAGCGTCCTTCAACCGGAGCGTAACGGATCCTTTCCCTCAACTCTCGAATCTCATCAATCCCGCGATTGGAAGCCGCGTCTATCTCAATCACGTTGACAGAATATCCCCTGGTAATTTTCTCGCAATTCTGACAGGTGCCGCAATGTTTGGCGGTTGGTCCATTTTCGCAGTTGAGCGCTTTGGCCAGAATTCTGGCAGTTGAGGTTTTACCCGTACCGCGTGGACCGGAAAAAAGATAAGCGTGGGCCAAACGGTCGTTCTTGATCGCGTTTTTCAGCGTCTTGACGATCGCCGCCTGGCCGACCAGGTCGTCGAAATTCTGCGACCGCCATTTGCGGTAGAGGGAGATGTATGACATTGAAGGTTTATTTTAGCATTTTTGGGG
>METP01000016.1 GCA_001771365.1 candidate division WOR-1 bacterium RIFCSPLOWO2_02_FULL_46_20
TTCAGGTCAATCCTTTATGGTTTGATTGAAAATGCCGAAAAATATGGGAGTCCGGGAGACCCAATACAGATAGTTTTTTCTTCGATTGAGGAAAGCGGAATAAAATATCTTAAGGTAAGAGTCATTGACCGGGGCAGAGGCATTGAAGCAAAAAATCTCGAAAAAATATTTGAGAGAAAAACACAACTTGATGACAGCGCGTCAGGATCAGGCATGGGACTATATCTTTACCACGAATTGGTAACAAGGCTGGGAGGCAAAATCTGGGCAGAATCGGATGGGCTTGGCCACGGGTCCACTTTTGTCTTCACCGTTCCCATTAGAACCACCGACCTCTAAACCAGCCTGTCACCACGCATGTTTGATCTCAAACCCAAAATGGTTTGTTCTGGTCGCCACAGCTTTATAATAGTGAGAAAGGCCGGAAGGAACATTATAAAAACGATAGTACCCCTGCAAACTAAGCTGCGGCCAAAGGTCATAAACAAGAGAAAGTTGTTCGGTGTGATTCGTTCCAGGATAACCTGCCCCATATTGATAGGATCCAGTCAGAGATAGATTCCCATTCTCCTCAACTCTTAACTTTTCACCAAGTCGTTTGCTAAAGCTCCAGCCCAGGTCTGTCGTGCCGTCTAAAATTGGTCGGTTAAAATTATCGAGAAAATATACTTCGTCCTCAATCATGGCCGGACGATAACTACTGCCCAATTTATCTACCCGCAACGTCAATCCCCAACCAAATAACTCCTGCCACTCCTGAATCACACGCAAATGCCAACTGCTGGTTCCTGTCCCCCCTATCCCCAATAGGATATTGGTCACCGAATTTTGGTCCGGCGCATAATCAAGAAAAATTTTACTGTATAAATCACGTCCTGTCCCCACTTCCGAAAACAAACTCGGTTGCATCCCCAGCCTTAATGAATTATTAAGGGAAAAATTTAAGCTCCCGGTTATTTCGTATAGAGCAACAGAACCAGAAACTGCCGACCGACGGACAATAAACCCGGCCATCATGCCCCAACTTTTCCCCCGGCTAGAAACCTCAAGAGCACTAAAAGGCCGTTCAACGACAATTCTTTCCTCGTAAGGGAATAAGCCTGTTGAATCCTGGTGCACCACTAAACCAGGGCCAATAACTGCCTTAAGATCAAAGTAAGGCAGTTTAACCTTGCCTTCAAAATCCAATAATTCTGTAGCCAGGTTTCTGGGGGTGGAATTACCATAACCAGCATCCATCGTGTCCAGGCCGATCTTCAAGCTGGAAGCCGGGTCAAAATTCTTGACCAAACTTAACTTTAAGCGGTAATTAGCTTCGGCTCCCCGTGTCGCATCTATCGCGAGCCTGGACATAGCCGACATTTCTCCCTTAAAGTGTGTCCCCCAGGCCGCTTTTTCTTTTTTATACTGAACTAAAGCTAATTCGGTTTTGAACTCTTCCAGCAGTTTTTCATTTTTACCGCGAGTAAAATTTAAAGAATTGGCTAATTTAGAAATAAAAGAACTAACTTCATAGCGGGAAATCTGCTTTGTGCCGCGAAAGGTGCCATCCGGGTAACCACTGGTAACGCCTAATTTAACCAGATCATAAACCGCCTCTGTTGCCCAATGGTCCTCGGGTACATCCCGCGGCGTCTCTTCCGCCAAAACCACAGAAGCGACACAGATAATCAGACTAAAGACAACGAAATATTTCATGGGCAATATCTACCGCCGCCTGCGGCCGGCTGACCCGGGCAATATTCTTTTTTAATTCCTCAAATTCGGTGGTCTCGCGCAGCTCTTTTACAATCTCAACCACTTTTTTTGGGTCCTTGCTTACCCGGCCAATATTTTCTCTAACCACAAATTCAACATTCCCTTCTTCTTGTCCCGGCAACCATGAGGTAATAATAATTGGCAAGTTCATCGCCAAAGCTTCGGCAATAGTCCCCGGACCCGCCTTGGTAATAATCAGGTCAGACTCGGCCATAATTTCGTGGACCTGATCTGTAAAGCCGTAAACACGCAGCGGAAAACTAAATTTATTCTTATTGCGTTTAATTTTTCGTTCTAAGCTTTTGTTTCGCCCAGCAATAACGATTAATTGGGCTTTAATTTTTTGCTCTTCCATCTCCTCAATTATGTCATAGAGTTTGCCGGCCCCCTCACCCCCACCCATAAGCAACACAGTAAAAAGTTTAGGATCGAGCTTATCCATTTTTCTGGCTTTTTCCTTATCCTTATCTTCCAGAAAGAATTTTGGGTCGATCGGCATACCGACAATCTTAATCTTTTCTTCGGGCATTCCGTATTTTAGCGCCAGCTCCTTGGCTTCGTGCGTTCCGACAACGACAAAATCCGCTCCAGGAGCTATCCAGGCCCGATGGAGAGTAACCGGATCAGTTATCACTATGACAAAAGGGGTCTTTTTCCCTGATTGTTTTATCGCCCGGACTGTCAAGCGATTAATCATTGGATGAACAGAAACAATAACATCGGGCATTTTCCCCTGGATTAATGCGGTAAGTTCTTTCAAAATAAAAGGGCGGGACATTTTTTCCAGAGCTTCCAATTTTTTCTCATCATCCAGCCAATAGTAGAGTTGTCCCCACATTTGGGGCGAATATTGGATAACCGGACCATAGAGTTTGGCAAACATATTAAGGAAACCGGAACAGGCGGCAAAAACATCGATCATTTCTTGTTCAAACATGTCTTTGCGCAAATGATCTACCGCCCGCATTAGCGCCGTAGCCGCCGAACGATGGCCGCCACCAGTGTCCGAGTATAAATAAAGTATCCTTTTCTTCATTAGTCTTTATACCACTTGAGGGTCAGTTTTAGACCCTTTTTTATACTCGTCTCCGCTTTCCAACCCAGCTTTTTTTTGATCTTTTTAGCATTAAGTACACTGCGAAACAACTCACCCGTTCTGGTGGGAGCATAAATCGCATCTTTATCAAACCTTACAATATCTTTGATAACATTAAACAACGCATTGACCGAAGTCCCTTTGCCCGTGCCAACATTAAAAATTTGATTATCTCCCTTATCCAACACTAATAGATTAACCGCCGCTATGTCCCCGACATAACAGTAATCACGCAATTGCTTACCATCCCCGTAAATTGTCGGCTGTTCACCATTTAACAGTTTGCCGCAAAAGATCGCAATAACCCCGGCCTCACCTAACGGATCCTGGCGCGGCCCATAAACATTGCCGTAACGCAAAACGGTATAGTTTAAACCATTGTTAACATGATAGGCATGCAAATATAGCTCGACTGACCTTTTTGTAATTGCGTATGGGGAAATTGGTTCCAGAGGATGATTTTCATCTGCCCCACTCTTCCTGGCTACCTCACCATAGAGTGCTCCACCGGTTGAAGAAAATATGATTTTTTTAATCCTGGCCTTAACCGCGGCATCAAGCAAATTTAAAGTCCCAAGCTCATTTACTTCCACGTTGTAAGCCGGGTCTTCCACGGATTTTCTCACATCTATCTGCGCCGCGTGGTGATTGATAATTTCAGGAGAGAATTCGGTAACAACCAGGGAGAGTCTTTCCTTGTCTCGAATATCAACTTCGTAGAACTTTACTTGAGGATTAAGGTTTTCTCTTTTGCCGGTCGTTAGATTGTCGAGGACGGCGACTTCATGCCCGGCTTCAACATAGGCATCAACTATATTTGAGGCAATAAACCCGGCTCCTCCAGTAACTAGGATTTTCATTTGCCTTTTTTCGTTAAGCCTTCCTTATATAGGTCCAGCACCTGCTCAACTATAACCTTCCAATCATATTTTGTCTCAACAAGTTTTCGCCCGGCTTTACCCATTTCAATCGCCCTTTGCGGATTTTTCAATAAAGGAATAACTGCATCGGCAATAGCTTGTGGGTCTTGCTTCGGCACTAAAAGCCCGGTTGTGCCGACATCCATAACAGCGTTCGGCCCAGGAATGTCTGACGCGACTACAGTAGTATTATTGACAAAAGCTTCTAATTGTACGATACCAAAAGCTTCCAGGCGATTGATTGAAGGAAAAACGTAAACCAATGACTGGTAAAAGAGCCTGACCAGCCCGGCAAAATCAACTGTGCCCAGCATTTCAATTGACTGCCTAACTCCCAGCTTATCAATCAACGAATTGATATGGGCTTTTTCTTCGCCATCACCGCAAACAACCAGTTTTGTATCAGGGCAAGCCGCTAATATCGCGGGCATGGCCATAACCATATAGTCGCAACCTTTATTCCCTGCCATGCGACCCAACCAAAGTAATTGCTTTGGATTCTTGTCTTTTTCAGTTAAGCCAAGCTTTTGCTGCATTGCATCAATATGATCGTGAAAAATACCGATCGGTATATGCCGTACCCCTTTAACCTTACCCAAAACAGGAGAAGTATCGGCATAAGTTTTTGTTGTATTGTAAACAACATCGGCTTTTCTTAATAAATCTCTGGCATAGACATTGGAAGTGGCCTCAACTGTCTTGATTAACCAACCCGGGATGGCAACTCCATAGTATTTTTCAGAGACAGTCACATCACAATGATAGGTTACAATAACCGGCTGTTTAACTTTTCCAACTACCTCTCTTAAAAAACCAAAAGAGGGGACATGGCAATGGACAATGTCATAACCTTCGAGCATTTTGAGGTCAAATTTTTGCCTGGTAACCGGCAGATAGCTAAACATATTGATCGCGGGCAGGCGAATAACCTTGAAGCCTTCCGTTATTTCTTCAGCCGGGGCATTCTTCTCCGCGGGCAGGTTTGTGGAGATAACCGTTACTGCGTGGCCGGCCTGGGTCAGAGACATGGACAAATCTTTAACATACTTTTCTGTTCCACCGGTGTGCGGGTAAAAATACGGAACAACCATTACAATCTTCATCTTATTTTCCTCCCATTAATAAAATTTGAAAATAAATTAAGCCAAAAGTACCTATCAATCCCTGTCGAGAAAGATGGTAGCATATAGGGCCAGCGCATACAAGAAGAACAGATGTCCTCTTTGCCCTGCTCTCCCCCACAATTAAAAAAGCAGGGGGCAGCCTGGCTGCCATCCGGCATTATAGTAATAGTCGTCTCGCGTGCCTTGCAACGAGAGAGAATAACCTTATTTCCACCATTATTAACAAATTCTAAGACCGCCAGGTTAATTAACACATTTTTTCGCCTGGAATAATAACGAATATGGTCTATGGTCGACGGCTCAAACCCCTGAGTTCCATGAAAATCATAGACAGGATTTAAACATATGAAGACTTTGAGGCCGGCTGCCAAATCAATCATCTCAGGCAGGTAAAGAACACTATCCCTGGTTAAAGTAAAATAAATAACTGGCTTCTGTCCCAATTCCTGAGCCAGCTTAATCGCCTTTATTACAAGATGAAAACACTCCTCCCCCCGACTGCGATCATGCATCTCCGCTGTGGGATAATCCAGCGAGAAAAAAAGCCTTTCCACCAAACCATTTATCAACCTTGCCTTGTCAGCATAAAGGATTCCGTTTGTGGTAAGCATAACTTCAAAGCCCAAATCTCTGGCTCGCTTTAAGATCTGCGGCAGATCTTCGCGTAAGAGAGGCTCCCCGCCGGTGATGTTTAAACTTTGTACGCCCAATCTTCTGACCAGGGAAAGGTCATAAGGTTTTTCTTTGATTTTTTGCAAATCTTCTTTTTGCCAAATAGAGCAAAATTCGCACGAATCATTACAACGGAAAGTTACATAGTAGTTGCAGAATTTAGGCATTGTTTTTATGAAATTATAGCACAAAAGGGTGAAATTTTCTGGGGGGGGCGTCGATAGATATCTGAGCCCGAAAAGTCCGCCAAAGGCGGGTAAACTTGACAACCTGGATTTGCCGGGTCAATTTTTCGGAGCTCTCACAGAAGGAAAATGAGAACCGCACAAGTAAAAATCAGACCTATTAAACAAAACCGTCCAAGGATAACCGCGCAACCAAAACCGCGCAGGCCACTGGTTGTCTTTGATATGGCGCTCAAGGATCCAAATGTCCCAAAATACAAACAAACTATTTCGGGAGCTGCGCATTGTTTATCTCTTACCTTAAGAAACAGCAATACTGCGGGAGTTTACTTTATGGAAACACCCCTTGTCCAGCAAAAAGATCCGGCAAAATTTGCTTTTCCAAAGGAATATCAAGCAGAAGATAGACAGCTTATTTTCGCCCTTTCTCTCTATGATGATCTCTTTAAAATAACTCAAGCAGAGGTTGCCGCCATTAAAAAAGCCTATCCCGATGCAAAAATAATTATCGGCGGCTCTTGTGTTAACGTCTCAAATGATCTGCGTGCGCTGGCTTCATTCTTTCCGGAAGCAACTGCCTTTGTCAAAGGCGACGGCGAAGGGGTAATTACCCCCCTTGTCCAAGCCATGGCCAGCAACTATTTAGACACAAAACTTATTGAGGGGCTAAAAGGAGTATATGTCAGAGAAGCAGATTTTGAATATCTAAACGAGACAACCAACGCATT
Source organism: candidate division WOR-1 bacterium RIFCSPLOWO2_02_FULL_46_20 (assembly GCA_001771365.1). Classification (GTDB taxonomy): domain Bacteria; phylum Margulisbacteria; class WOR-1; order O2-12-FULL-45-9; family O2-12-FULL-45-9; genus O2-12-FULL-45-9-A. The sequence goes on from METP01000016.1 coordinate 6,484, forward strand.
AACCGAAGCAGAGCTAAACGCTCAACCGGGAATCGTTGCTTACCAGACGCTAATAAAAGATATCAATAAACACAATGACTTGTCTCTACACACGTCCAGAAGTTGTAAATATAGATGTGTTTTTTGTTCCCATAAATATCACCCGGCCCCGATTTACTGGTCAGCCGAAAGACTTATCCAGGAACTAAAAAGAATAAAAGAGATGACTGAAAAAGGCTTGCTTCCCAAAGGAGCCTTAAACATTCATTTCTCAGATGATGATTTTTTTCAAGACAAAGAAAGAGCCATAAAATTTTTTCAATTACTGACAGCAGATCCATCCCTGCGTAAAGCATTTTCGTTTGTCTTCCAAGGAACTGTCGCTTCATTTTACAAGAATGGAGAGCTGGATTTCACGCTGCTTGCCTATTTAAAAATGATCAGGGTAAATTGGCTAAATTTTGGCACTGACGGCTTTCATCCTGAGGCCCTGGCCTTTTTCCGGAAAAGCCATTCTTTGGAAATGGCCCTAAGGCTCATTTTCATATTGGATGAGATGGGAATTCCCCAATGTCACTATTGTATTCTAACCTTTCCAACCATGTCCATCCAAACCCTGACTGAAACTATGTTTACAATATTGAAAATTGCCGAACGGCCCACCGTGCACTTTTTGTACAACCTATGCTTGATAAGTCATGACGACAGCGATCTCTTGCCCTCTGCAGAAAAACTAGAGCAAAAAAATATCGTTATTAGCCAAACCGGCCAAAGAAAAATACTCCCTACGGAATTACCATTGGGGCATGAAGGGGCTCATAAAACAATCGAAAGCGCCCTGTCTTCTCCCTTCCCCAACCGCCGATCATTAAGAAAAAGGTTCACACAAGGCAAACCCAAAGCCGAGAAAAGATGGTGGAGAAGAATAGAAAGAAGCGATAGAAAACTGTTAAGTTCCAAGGACTTAAAAATTGGAGAAGCGCTGCTATACTCAAAACACACATTTATTAAAAGGCTCGCTATAATGGAACTGGCTAAACAATTAATGCCAGAGATCGTTGTATGAAACCAAGTGAGAAACAACTAAACCGCTCTAAATTTAGGTAAGAATATTCCCGCCACCCCGGTTGCCAACACCAGCCACCCCAACCCCCCAAGCGCCCACATCACCCCATACATATCGGCTAACCAGCCGGCCAGGATAACCGGGAAAACAAAGGCAGAATTAATCATCATGTTCTGAACCCCAAAAACTCTACCCCGTATCTGCCGGGGAATATGTTGCTGTAAAATTGTTTGAATTAACGAAGTAATAAAAATATTTCCCAAACCCAAAAGTCCGATTAAGACCAGGGCCAGATGAAGATCAGACACTCGGCCAAGCGCCACCAAAGCCAAACCGGACAAGATAAAACTCATAACCACAATTGTCCCTTTGGTTAAGAGCCTGCTCAAACGCTCCAACAACCCCAACCCCACAAACATCCCCACCCCTACGGCAAGAATCAGATAACCAAAATTCTTGGCCCCAATATTCAGCACATCCTTGGCATATGAAATAGCCAGGAGAGAAACAATGGCAATCGCCGCTGTGGCCACAAACAATTTATACAAGGAATAACGCACCACACTGTTCCTGCGTATAAACTCAAGGCCCTGGAACAAATCCCGTCGAATGGAGCTCTCCAGATGCAGCGGTCTTTTTTCTTTTGACTTCAAAGGAACCAAAACCACCGCCCCTGCCGCGATAAAATAGAGCACGGCCGCCGCGACAAATGTCCCCTCATTGCCAAAATAATTAACCAGCGGAGCACCCAAACCAAAACCGATAACAGAAGCTCCCATCCAGGTTATCATAAATAAAGAATTGGCAACTATAAGATCGTCTTTATTTACCAGCTCCGGAATAGACGCTGTTTCCGCTGGAGCAAAAAACTGCATAGTCGTATAGATTAAAAAGCTGACCAAGAAAATTAAAACCATCGATTTAGACACCAGCGGGATAATCAATAAGATTAAAACCCCACGGATAATAGAGGTTATGGTTAAAATACCTTTTCGATTCCACTTATCCACATAGACACCGGCCAAAGGGCCAAAAAGCAATGAGGGAATCCCAAAAGCTAAAAGCGGGATAGAGACCCCCACGTTGGTCTGGGTTAATTTGTAAGCATGAATCATTAAAACATAAACAAAAACTCGGTCTGCCAGCTGTGAGTTGAGCTGCCCCAACCACAATAAAAGAAAACCGGGATTAGAAAGAACTTTGGTAAAACTTTTTCCTACCATGATCTAATATCACTCCCAATATGTTCACTTAAAGAATCCCGCGGGTGGATCTTTTCATGATAAATTCCCTCAAGAACAACAAATTTCTTTTCAAAATCCAGCGCCACCGTTTTAGGCAGTTCTCCATTTTTTAAACGCAGTAGAGATTCAACCAACAAATCAAATAGCTCCGGGTAGTGTTGGCCTTCAGACGTACCGGAATTAACCAGCCTTAGCATATACATACCTGCAGGCAAAGTTGATTCTTGCTCACGCACGCGCTGGAAAGATTCTATTATCTGACACTGTGAGATAATATCCAGATTCCTGCCTTTGGCAACAAAATAGTCCCCATAAGTAAAAGGCTCTACCCTTCCCCCCAGGCTGGACGGAACTCTGCATGCCCCCTTGGCAATCGCTCTTATTTTACCATGATCCCTGGTAAACAGGGTTACCATTTTATCCGCTTCAGCGAAAGGAATAGTTTTTAAGCTGACGGCTTTTGTTTTATAGGTAGCCATATTTTAAATGTTGTTCCCTTTCCCACCTGGCTCTCAACCTTGACCTCGCCACCATGTTCTTTGACAATCCGGTACGCCACAGCCAAACCCATCCCCACCCCCTCATCCTTCGTACTATAAAACGGATCAAAAATATTGTCTAGCTTATCAGCCGCGATCCCTTGTCCGTTATCGGTAACTTCGATAACTATGGACTCGTGGTTCGCCACTCGCGATTCAACAACTAAACCACCCCCCTCCGGCATTGCCTGCACGGCATTTAACAACAGGTTCATAAAAACCTGGGACAGCTGCTCGGCATCTCCTTTGATAATAAAATCTTTGGCCAAACGTTTCTCCACGACTATCGCACGTTTACGACATTGGTCTTCAATTAAATTTAACACCTCTTCGATAACTCTATTTATATTAAATTCGCTTAAAGACAGCCCCTTGGGTTGGCCAAAATGCAATAATTTTTCAATTAAATTATTCATGCGGTCAATTTGCCGGCAGACAATCTCCTGATATTTTTTGATGAAAGCGGGATCGTTAAGGTTTTCTTCCAAAACCTGCGTCAGCCCCTTTATAGAAGCCAGAGGGTTTTTGATTTCATGCGCCATACCGGCGGAAAGCGTTCCCAGGGAAGCCAATTTATCCGCCTGCAGCAGAGAACGGAAGAGATTTTGATTTTCTACGGACAGATCATTAATCGTCTTCTTGTACTGATACTCTCCTCTAAAGAAAACCTGATCGATCAATCGCTGAACTTTGTCTCGCAAAGGTTGGAAAATTAAAACCGAAGCGAAAACAACCAGCGCAATCGTTAAGGCCGGATTTAACGACACAAATCGCGACAGAAAATAATTGGTAATAAGAACCGCGGACACGTAAAACCCGGTAAAAAAAAGTGTCAGCACCGAATAAATTAATCCTTCACGGACAATCACGGAAATATTAAGCAGCTTATGTTTCAATATCGCATAAATTGTAATTAAAACATACAGGGGTAGCGCGTAACGGGACAAAATGGGGAAATCTATCCCCCAAACAGGGAAAAAAGTGGTGGCTCCACCGGAAAAACCGATAAGCGCCCCTAAAATAAGATAAAGCAGCTGGTTCCTTTGCTCTCCCTTAGCAAACCGGTAGGCTCTAAATAACAAGAAAAAACCGTAAATAAAACATATAAACACATAAAAAGTAAAATATTGGTAAATTAACCCGGGCTGCGGATAGTAACCTATCCCAACAATAGGAGCCACGTCAGCCACAAGAAGCGGCGTAAAGTCGGCCAGCAAAAACACACACCCAATAAGGTAAAACAGCCAAAGTTTATGCTCTTTTTTAAGAAATGCCGCTGTAAAATGAACAAATAAAACAGGTAAAAACACCGCGCCAATCAATCCCAGCCTGGTCCAAAACAAAACTTGCGCTTTGTCTGACACAATGCCGCCCATGAATTGGCCAAAACACCAACCGGCTATAGACAAGGATAAAAAACCTAAAGTTAAACTGGGGGCGCTCTTCCCACCCTTTAAAAAAACAAAAGCTGCCAGCAAAAGCGAGGCCAGAGAAGTGATCAAAAGAGGATCAAACATGACAGTATTCTACCATACTATGCTATAATTTATTGTATGGCAAAATTAATTATTTTGGTCGTCGATGACGAACGGGATATGCTGGAAACCTATGAATCAATCCTCCGCAAAAACTACAAGGTAATTACCGCCTCATCCGGCCAAGAAGCCCTTAAAATCAGCCAGGTTGAATCTCTGTCACTGGTACTCCTCGATATCCGCATGCCAAAGATGGATGGCATTGAGGTTCTCAAAAAGATCAAAGAACAGGATCCAAACCTGGAAGTCATCATGATAACCGCCTCGAAAGATATTGCTTCGGCGGTTGAATCCATGAAACTGGGCGCTTTTGACTATATCACCAAACCATTTGATGTAAAAGAACTAAAAGCAATAATCGAAAAAGCTTTGGAAAAAAGAAGCTTGGTCAGGGAAAATCTCTATCTGCGCGAATCCCTGAAAGATATCACCGCCTATTACGATCTAATCGGCAAAACCCCGCAGATGAAAAAGCTTTATGAAACCATTGATAAGGTCGCGCCGACAGATAGCACTATTTTAATTCATGGGGAATCGGGCACCGGGAAAGAACTGGTGGCTCGCGCTATTCATAAAAAAAGTAAGCGAGCCCACAAACCATTTATTGCCGTAAATTGCGCCGCCATTCCCGAAAATTTATTTGAATCTGACCTTTTTGGCCATGAGAGAGGCTCCTTCACCGGCGCCCTGGAGAGAAAATTAGGCAAATTTGAATTGGCCGATGGCGGCACACTTTTTCTGGATGAGATCGGCTGTATGCCGCCAGCCATGCAGGCAAAACTGCTCCGTGTTCTTGAAGGCAAGGCCATTGAGCGTGTGGGCGGAGAAAAGGTCGTCCCCATTGATGTTCGGCTGATCTCGGCAACAAATATAGATTTCAAAAAAGAGATCACAGAAGGCAATTTTAGGCATGACCTCTACTATCGCTTAAACGTTATCCCTGTCACGCTAACCCCGTTGAGAGAAAGAAACAGTGATATCCCTCTCTTTGTGGAATATTTTATCAATAAATTCAACAATATTTTGAACAAAAACGTTAAGGGCCTGGCTAAAGAAGCCATGGCTAAATTATTAAATTATCCATGGCCGGGCAATGTCAGGGAATTGCAGAATTTAATTGAACGCGTCATTGTTTTATCCGCGGGGAAAACCATTTGTGAGGATGAGATACCGCTCTCCGCTCAAGGCGGCACCAAACCGTTGAAAGAAAGTTTAGACAACTTTGAAATTGAAACCATCAAAAAAGTTATCGCCGAAAACAACGGCAACATCAGCCAGGCGGCCAGATCCCTCAAAACCGCCCGCACAACCCTTTTAACCAGGATAAAAGCACTGGGAATCCAATCTTGATTTTTCTCTCATTCTAAGTTAAACTAAATTATTCCACTTTTGAAAGGGGTTCATAAAAAATGGTTAGATTAAAAGAAGAATATTTTCACATTGAAAGAGCAAAATCAGGGGCCAGGATCGAAGAAATTAAAGGCAGGCAGATTCTTGATTCCAGAGGTAATCCCACGGTTGAAGTAGAAATTTTATTGAAGGACGGAACCGTTGCCATTGCGGCAGTTCCTTCCGGAGCCTCCACAGGTGAAAACGAAGCCCTGGAAATCCGTGATAAAGAGGATAAAAGATATCAGGGCAAAGGAGTTTATACCGCGGTCAAGAACGTCAACGAGATCATCGCGCCGAAAGTCATCGGCCTTCCCGCCCACCAACAACTCAAGATCGACAACCTGATGCTGGAGCTTGACGGGACAGAATTCAAAAGCAAGCTTGGCGCTAATGCCATACTCGGAGTTTCGCTGGCAGTTGCCAGAGCCGCCGCGATTTCTTACGGCCTTTCACTATTTAAATACATCGGGGGAGACAATGCCGTCACCCTCCCAGTGCCGAACATGAACGTCATGAACGGCGGCGCCCATGCCGGCTGGAACTATGAACTGCAGGAATTCATGATCTCGCCTGCCGGAGCAAAGACCTTTTCCGACGCCCTGCGCATCGGCGCCGAGGTTTATCAAACCCTGAAGAAAGTTTTGCAAGACCGCGGCCTCTCGACCGGGGTCGGCGACGAGGGCGGCTTTGCCCCCAGGCTGACGAAGAACGAGGAAGCGATCCAGGTTATTATGGAAGCAATCGCCAAAGCCGGCTACACGCCGGGCAAGGACGTCTACATCTCGCTCGACCCGGCGGCCAGCGAGTTCTTTAAGGACGGGAAGTATCAGCTAAAGAGCGAAGGAAAAGAACTCTCCTCCGAAGAGATGGTCGCCCTCTACGAAAGCTGGGTCAATAAGTACCCCATCATTTCCATCGAGGACGGCTGTTCGGAAAAGGACTGGGACGGCTGGAAGATCTTAACCGAAAAGCTGGGCAACAAAATTCAGCTGGTGGGCGATGATGTGTTCGTTACCAATCCCAACTTCTTAAAGAAGGGGATCAAGCAAAAAGTCGCCAATTCGATTTTGATTAAGCTCAATCAGATCGGAACGCTTTCGGAAACCTTATATACGATGGAAGTTGCCAGGGCGGCCGGCTATACCTATATGACCTCGCACAGAAGCGGTGAGACCGAAGACACAACTATTGCCGATTTAGCGGTGGCGACTAATTCGGGACAAATTAAAACCGGGGCGCCGGCTCGATCCGAGCGGGTCTGCAAATATAATCAGCTCTTGAGGATTGAGGAAGAGTTGGTGGATAAAGCCAAGTTTATTGGACTGGCCGGGTTTTATCCTAAGAAAAACTAAAACTGGTCAAGCGATCGAATTGGCTCTTCCACGCCCGGGGGCAAATACAAAGAGGGCGCTTCAACTCCCTCTCCGAGGCGCACGGTGGGCTGTCCGTTCTTTCTTTGACCGGCGGGTACCGGTTCGTATCCTGCTTGCCGTAAATACCAGGCGTACCTTCTTTCTACCTCTTTGGACAAGAGCCTTAATTGTTCGTCAAATGCGGGGGAAGCAAGGTGCCTGGATTTTACTTGACCTCCAAAGTATGCTTCCAGCGAAGTTGGTTTGCCTGTTCTTTGCTGGCTGCGCAGAATATCTACCGCCCATTCCCCATCCTGGTAGCGGACAATAGGGAAAAGTCCGCTGTCAACGGCAAGGCGGGACATATCTTTGGTTAGCTCTGGCCCGAAGCCCTGTTCTTTGGGGCAAGGCGAATCAACCCAAATAATGGTTGGCCCGGGGACATTGATGGCGTAGCGCACCTTATTCATCAAATCCATCGGAAAGGCCGGGGAAGCAGTGGCCGCGAAAGGAACATTGAGCGCAGCGGCAATCCTCATCCAGTCAACCGGGAAAAACTGATTGCCTGGGATATCAACGCCGACGGGAGTGGTGGCCCGATTTTCGAAAGGCCAGGTGGTGCTGCTTACCTGGGCGCCCGTATTCATATATCCCCGATTGTCGTAGATTATAAGCAATCCCCAGCCCTGCTGTAAGAAGTTCATTATGGGTCCGGCTCCAATGGTGGTTGCGCCGTCGCCGGCAAAAGACCAGAAAAAGAACGGCTGATCCAATGTCCCATTTTTTATCCGCGCCTGATAGGCATAATGCAGGCCCGTTAGAAGCGGAGTTCCGTCCGAAAAAGTGGCGTGGAGCATGGAGCGCGGACCATCCTCCCAAAAAGTTCTCATCCAGGCGCTGGTGTCATTGGTCGTCTTACACACCTGCTCACAGCCGGTGTGCTCTGTTAACATAATGCCAGGCAGTCCTCCTCCCGCGCCTCCGCCTCTGACACGGCCCTCTTGATCCCTCCACCTGACATTCGCCGCTTCCCAATTCAGGGCGGAAGAAACCAGACGCAGAGCCAACTCTCCCCCACAGCCAATACAGGAGCCGTCCGCCGACGCAAAGCTTGACCGGAACGTCTTTAGTCGAGCCTGTTCCGCAGGTGTCAGCCTTTTTATGCCAGGAAATTTTGGAGCGCCAACTCTCATGCTAAATTTTCTCCTTGCAAAGAACTCACCGCTTCTTCGATCAATCTAAGATTCCCTTGGATAATTTTATTTTCTTTACCTCTTAAATCTTCCGTGATCCTGGCGCGGAGCTGTTCTAAAGAGATCAACTCGGGATAAAGATGGGCCAGAACCGCCAGCAGCACGTTATTAGGAAAGTCCTTACCCAGGGCTTTCAAAGAGAGAGCCGTGGCATCGATCGTAAAAACCCGGACCGAATCCGGCACCTGATGCTGCCGGCGGATCTCTGCGGGTGAAAGAGATGTGTTTACCAGCAGTACTCCGCCGTCTTTGATTCTATTGATGTGACGCGCTTCGACCAGATCGGGCCTGAAGGCGATCACTGCTTGCCGTTTCCCTTCGTGGCTGTAGCTGGTTATCGGCTCTTTTGATATTACCGCGGTCCCAAAGGTTGGAGAACCGGTCTTTTCGGAGCCAAACTGGGGTATCCCCTGGGCAAAACGATCTCCGCCATTTACAATTTCAACCAGATTGGCCGCGGCGGAAACCGCCCCCAAACCACCCCTCCCGAGGAATTCAAGAATAACCGCGTCGGTCACCGACGGAGGCAGTCCTTCGACGTCGGTTAAATCCAATTCAACGGCCGGCCCTTCGCCATTTCGATCAAGCTGTTGAATGGGCCTTTCTACCGCTCGGTTTTCGGGACGATTTGCTTCTTCAATCATTCTGTATAAAGCTCCGTTGAGAACGCTGAAGTAAGGGTTCTGTCCGCCGCCGAAGCGGAAATCAAACATTTTAGGGGGCAGCTGGGGAAAGTATTCTCTTCCGAAACGATTGAGAGCCGCGCTTAGATCAGTATAGATTGGGCCGTCAACCGGATCTAAGGTTCCATCAAAAACCCCCACCACTTTAACCTGCGGCATCTGTTGATAGATGGCATTAACCAATTCCCTGCCGGGAAACGGCCGATACATGGTTCCACTGATCAGTCCGACCTTGATTCCCTGGCCGCGCATGATATCAATAAAAGTCCTCAAGGTCCCGGAAAGAAAACCGTAATTTACGAAGAGATATTCGGCGTCTTCGGCATGATAGGTGTTAAAGAAAGCCCCCGGCGCGCGGCCCGAGATTTTCCCGAACTCATCATGCGTTTCTTGAATTGTCCTCGGGATTGCTGCCCAGCCGGCAAAATTTTGCGCGCGCTGGAGAGGATAAGCGGCCGGAGAAGTCAGCCCGCCTTTTGAAATCGACTTTTTAAATGGGTCAAGCAGGGGCTGGAATTCGCCAACAAAACCAGTAGCCGCGTCGTCGGGGATGACCCTCACCTGCGCGGAAGAGTGGCTTGTAAAAAAGCCCGCCTGATTGACAATGGTCAGCCACTGGGCTCTTTCCGCGATGCGGAAAGCCTGCAAGCTCAGATCGTAGGCCTGCTGGTGATTTTCGGCGACCAGCTCAACGGCAAAATCCCGCGCTCGGGCCCTGTCAACATCCTCGTGCCAGATATTTAAGGGGGCGTTGGCGCGGTTGCTTAAAGCCATGACGATCGGCAAACGGTTCTGGCCGGCCCATTCGACCATCTCCATCATATGCATGAAACCTACCGAAGCAGTCGCGATAAAGGTTCTCACGCCGCCGAAAGACGCTCCGATACAGGCCGACATGGCGTCGTGCTCCGAAGGAGCATTGTAGCCAAGAGAAGGCATTCTCCCGTTTGCCTCCCAATAGCGAATCAAATGCAATATTTCGGTCGCGGGAGTAATGGGATAGGCCCCGGTAAATCCCCCCCCGGCCGCGATCATCGCCTGACGGACGGCGTGAGCTACCGCGTGGTTGCCCACCAGCGTCATGATCTGACCCGTTCCCAGAGCCAGACCAGGACGCGGAGAAAATCTCGTTGGTCCTGCCGCCGGCATCCGGCTCCTCGGAAAAACATTTGGTATTCCGCCTAATTTCATGCTTATTTTTTCCCTTCTATTATGCTGATGGCCCCCGGACCACAGGCCTCAACACAGAGCTTGCATCCTTTACATGCCTCGGGATTAATCCATAAATTAAATCTTTCCTCTTCTTTGAGTCCACTTCCCCAGTTTACCAGTTCTATAGATCTCCCCGGATCAACCGCCCCGGCCGGGCAAACCAGAACACAGGCTCGGCAGGAAGAGGAAGGGTCCTTAGTAGGAGAACACTTTGTAGGATCAATTTCGATAGAAAAAATTGTCCAGCCGCTGACGGAGGGGAAAGCTCCCAATGGTTTTCCCATAAGTCCTTCACCCACCGCCCCGCTAAAGCCAAGGCTCGTAGCATATCGCGGCAAAAAGAGCTGATCATAAACCTTGACGGAGGTAATGCCGTTTAGTTCCATAAATCTCAGCATCTCTTCTCCAAAATCCGTTAATCCCTGCCTTACATCTTCGATCTCGATTTCAAGGTATTGGGTTTCGGGGCGGGCCTCGGCCTGCACTTCGCCTCGAGTGAACAGCAGGGCGCCTTTCTCGCTGAAGTTTTTCGGCAGATTGAACAAAAGGGCTGGCTCGGCCAGAAAAGGCGCGGTGAATTCTCGTGACCCGAGAACGCGTTCCAGCTGTTCAACCATTGTTTCTATATTGGCGTTTGTGCTCACCATAACGTTTTCAATTCTTTTCGCGGATAAAGCGGCAACAACTTCAGGCGCCGCGGCCTTGAATGCGGCAAGCGGATGGAAGCCGGGCGCAGTGGTTAAATGCTGAACAAAGGCGCGGAGCAAAGCCAGAGTTATCGTCACTATTCTATGTCCGCCGGTGACCGGTTGAATTTTCATCTCCCTTATTATCGCAGGCGTTTCTGGAAAATTTCACTCAATTTTTTTTATCTCAAGCAATGGGGTGAAAATTAATTGAAACAGCTGTGCCTATTCAACAAGACCGGACGAGGCAGCACTCCAAGTGCTGAGGGCAGCAGACAATTCCGACTCATAAAATCTTTGGTAAAGCTCAGCCACCGCAATTATCCTTCTTTGATAATGGTTCACTTGCACTTCTCCGGGTGATTCTCCGTCCAGGAACCCTCTTCCCCCATTATAGGCAATCAGCGCCCGGCGCATAGGCAAACTGAAAAAACTCTCACTCCCCGGAGCTCCCCCCTCCTCGATATAAATATGATAAAGATTAAGCATGCCGAGTGACAGGTTTTTTCGCGGGTCAGAAAGGGGAAGGTCTCTCTCCAGATCGCTTAATTCAGAATTATATGTTACTTCTAAGTCTCCCGCCGTGGAAGGCATGATCTGCATCAGCCCAACCGCCCCAACCGCGGAAACCGCCTCGGGATTAAAAGCACTTTCCTTATGAATTAAAGCCATTACCAAACTGATAAACTCAATCTGTCTGTCAACCGGCAAGCCTGTTACCGGCTCAGGCAGGTGCTCAACAATAAGCGAAACCAGCTGATGACCCGCTAATTCCAGATCGATCGGCAAATAAGCCCTAAAAACCGTTTCAGCCACCGCATCCATCTCTGGGCTCGCCGAAACTGTTTCCAGAAAGGGGATAAAATATTGATCCACTGTTTCGTTGGGACAACCCACGGCAGGGAACTCTCGCAACAACCATTCCACTCTGCCCAGATACGCGGGAAGGGAGGTCTCCCTTTCCGCCCGGGTGAGATTTGTCTCCACAAATACGCGACCGGGAGACTCGATCTCAGGCGCATCCGGTTGTGCGGCGTCTCCCCTCCAGGGGGAATAGCCTGGCCGGCAAAGGCTTAAAGGCTCAATTCCTGGCATATATACATCCCATATATCTACAATCGTTGTGAGCGGCGAAAAAATTGCATCGGCGAAGCGAAAACATCCCCCACTCCACCCCGCTCTACGATCTTGCCCTTAGAAACAACAATAACTCTTTGACAAATAGCCTTGATGATCCCAAAATTATGCGTAATATATATGACAGAAAGATTAAATTTCTGCTGGATCTCTTTAATTAACTTTAATATTTCCGCTTGAATAGTAACATCTAAGGCTGTGGTTGGTTCGTCAGCAATCAAAAGTTCCGGTTTACAGGCCAAAGCCATAGCAATCATCGCCCGCTGTCTCATCCCACCGGAAAATTGGTGTGGATAATCGCGAACCCTGGCCCCGGGATACTTTATTTGAACCGTTTCCAACATTTGAATAGCTTTTTCCCAGGCCTCTTTTTTATTCAATCCCTGATGCAGACGTATGACCTCCACAATTTGCTCGCCAACCGTGAAAACAGGATTAAGTGAAGTAAACGGGTCTTGAAAGATCATAGAAATTTTCGCTCCACGGATATTAATTATCTCCTCGTCCGTAAGTCTTAACAAATCCCGGCCATTAAAAATAATTTCTCCGGAGACAATTTTTCCCGGAGGCTGAATTAAGCGCAGAATTGAATGCGCGATGGTTGACTTACCAGAGCCGGACTCCCCGAGGATGCCCAACACCTCGCCTTTTTCAACTGACAAGCTAATATCGTCTACGGCTTTGACAATCGCATCGTCCTGATAAAAATAAGTTGATAAGTTTTTAACTTCTAACATCTAATTTCTCCCGCAATCCCTCGCCAACAAAGTACAGAGAAAGCACCGTGATTAAAATCAATACACCAGGAATAACCGCCAGCCAGGGGGCATCTCTCATATAGGCCTGCGCATCCATCAGCATGTTCCCCCATGACGGCATTGGCGGTTGCACTCCCATTCCCAGGAACGACAAAGCTGATTCAGTTAAAATCGCCCCAGCCATGCCTAGCGTCGCCGCCACAATAATCGGCGCTTGCGCGTTGGGCAGTATGTGACGGAAAATTATTCGCAGATTGGAACAACCAATAGCTTTGGCCGCTTCCACATATTGCAACTCACGTATTTTCAAATACTCTCCTCTCACCAACCGCGCCATCCCCATCCACGAAGTTACCCCGATTACAAACATAACATTATATATGTTGGGGGTAAGCATGGCCTGGACAGTTAAAATCAGAAATATAGAGGGGAAGGAAAGCATCACATCGACAAAGCGCATAATGAGACCGTCAATCAAACCGCCAAAGTAGCCGGCCGTCGCGCCCATTAAAACCCCGATCAACATTGAAATTGTAACCGCGACTAATCCGACGGTTAAAGAAATCCTGGCACCATAGACCGCGCGGCTAAAGATATCCCGGCCCAGATTATCTGTGCCAAAAAGATGCGTTAAGCTTGGCGCTAAAGTTGCGGATTCAACAATCTCACTCGGATCATACGGCGCGATCATTGGCGCAAAGATTGCTGCCACAACAAAAAGGGTAAGAACCGCGAGACCAAATACTGCCAATTTATTTTTTGCCATATCTAATCCTCGGGTCAACTAAAGCATAACCAATATCAGCCAAAAGGTTGCCTAACATGATTAATACAGCGGAAAACATCACTATCCCCATAATCAATGGATAATTCCTTTGGAAAATCGCCATGACCCCTAGCCGCCCCATCCCCGGCCAGGCAAAAATAGTCTCAACAATAAACGCTCCGCCAAAAAGATCGGGTAATGATAAACCGAGAATGGTTACGATTGGCATCAGCGCGTTACGCAAAGCATGTTTAAATATAACAATTCTTTCCGGTAAGCCTTTCGCCCGGGCTGTCCGAATATAATCCTGATTCAAAACCTCCAGCATCGCTGCCCGTTGATAGCGAGTCAGGCCGGCCAGGCTTCCAACTGTCATCGTTATCAGCGGCAGGACAATATTGCCGACCGCCGGCAGCCAATGGAGCTGAACTGAGAACAAGAGCATCAACATCAGTCCGATCCAGAAAGTCGGGATCGCCATGCCGGCAAAAGAGAAAATTGTTACAAAATTATCAAACCAGCTCCCTTTTTTAACCGCGGAGATCACGCCCAGGGGAATGGTTATGAGTAAAGTCAAAATAAATGAAGAGCTCATAAGCAAAAGGGTGTTGGGCAGCCGCTCAAATATTTCTTTGGCCACAGGCAGACCGGTAGTATAACTTGCGCCAAAGTTACCGCGTAAAGCATTGCCCAACCAATAGAAGTATTGGATAAAAATCGGCTTATCCAAACCCCAATTCGCCCTAATCCGCGCCAGCTCAACCGGATCAATGTTTGGATCGGTAAATAAGGCCGTGGGGTCGCCGGGGGCTAAGTGCATGACAAAAAAGGAGAGCAGAGAAACACCAATTAAAAGAGGCATGAGCTGCAACAGTCTTTTTAAAACATATTTTCTCATTTTGTGACAAAAACTTTTTCAATATTAAGGAACAACCCCGCCGGCCCGGGCTCTGACAAGCCTCCCACCCTTTCGCTCACCCCTGAAATCGCTTTCGGATACCAGAGAAAAATATATGGCTGGTCGGTAGCAATCTCTTTCCACAATTTAGCGTAAATCGTTTTCCTCCCGGTCTTTTCCATGGTAGTCCGGCCTAATTCCAAAAGCCGGTCAACTTCCGGGTTATTATATCCAATAAAATTAAATCCGCGCGGAGACTGGCTGGAATGCCAAATAGAATATGAGTCTGGGTCCAACCCCAACGACCAACCCATTAGTATAGCCTCAAAGTCTTTGGGCGCTTTTGGCGCATTTACAATTTTCAGCAAAGCCGACCATTCCATCACTCTCAGATTAACTTTAACCCCAACCTTTTTGTATTGCTGCTGGATGATAATCGCCGCATTTTCCCGCTCCTTGTTGCCGTTATTTAGCAAAATTGTAAATTCTAAATCCTCTACCCCGGCCTCCTTTAACAACTGCTTAGCTTTCTCCGGATCATAAGCAAATTTTGGCACATCATCAGAATAGGCCCAGGAAATTGGCGCTGACGGCGCGTAAGCGGCCGAGGCTAAACCTTTAAAAATCAATTTTACCAGTTGTTCTTTGTTTGTGGCATAAGCCAACGCCTGCCTGACTCGACGGTCAGCAAATTTGGGATTGCCCAGGTTAAAACCCAGATAAGTGTAGACCAGTGAATCATACTCAAAAACATTAATCCCTGCCGCGGCCTTCAGCCTGGAATAATCTTTCGGTGGAATGCCTGACTCGTCAATCTCGCCAGCTTCGAGCGCGACTAATTGGGTATTGGCATCAGGAATTACTTTAAAAAGGATATCCGACAGTTTTGGTTGGCCCAAATAATAATTAGCATTGCGCACAACCGCGACATGATCACCGGTCACCCATTCTTTGAACCTAAATGGGCCGGTGCCAATGGGGCTACGGTTAAACTTCGCAGTATTAATATCCTGATTTTGCAGAATATGTTTAGGAATAACACTCATGCCCGAACGGCTTAAAAAGGGGGCAAACGGCTCAGGCAAAATCGCCTGGACCGTGTAATTATCCAAGACCCTAAACTTTATCTCCTGGCCGTTAATAATATAATCACTGCGCCGAACCGAGTTAACTTTGGGATTTAGAATGGCATTAAAAGTGAAAACGACATCATGGGCGGTAAAAGGCCGGCCATCGTGCCACTTGACATCTTGACGCAGATAAAAAGTCCAAAGCTTGCCGTCTTTTGACACCTCCCAAGATTTGGCCAGATCGGGAATAACCTCAAGTTTTTCATTAATCTTGGTCATCCCCGTAAAGATAGTTCCTTCAACCGCGGAAGACGCTGTATCAGTAGACAAAATTGGATTAAGAACCGAGATTTCTCCACCCAAACTAAGGATCAGCTTCCCCTCAGGGTCAGCTTGCGAAGCCTCGGGCAGTAGAATTGCTTTTTCTTTTTGTGGAGCTGGCTCAGCACACCCGACCACGAAGACAAAAGCTAATAAAGCCGCGGCGATCCTGAATCTCATAAAGCAATTTTATCACAGATTGGTCAGTTCTTGTATTTTCTTAATCCCGGTTCGGTTATAGCCGGTCAAAGTATACTTGCCGGCTACCTCATCATAGCTATAAATAATCTTACCCGACAGATCCGCGTCTTGATATTCTTTCCCGGTAAACGGATTTTTGGGAACTTCAGCAACATAACTCCCGGCCATCAAGTAATTATTGCAAAGACTCGCCAAAGCTATGTTCTTTTCAAGCGGATAAATTTGATTTTCCATTTCATAAGCTTCAATTCCCAACTGCAGAGAATGCATCACACCTTTGACCGCCATTTCCTTGGCTCGATCTTTGGCCCCCAAAAGATTTGGTACTAGAAAAACGGCCAGCAAGCCAATAATACCGATTACAACCAGTAGCTCTATCATAGTGAAGCCTTTTCTCATCTTTCTCGTCACCTCCCCTTGATTATACATCATTGGATTTGCGAAATCACATTCATCATGGGCAAGAACATGGCAATGGCAATAACACCCACCACCAGGCCCACGACTAAAGTCAGCACAGGCTCAAGCATCATTGTAAATCTTTTGGTGGCAATTTCCTTTTCCTTTTCGTAAAAACCGGAAATACTCAATAGCATTTCAGCCAAATTGCCTGAATTCTCCCCAACCGCGACCATCTGAACGGCTTCATTGGGAAATATCTCATATTGTGCCAAAGCTTCAGCCAGCCTTACCCCATTTTCTATCGACTCTTTAATCTTAAAAATAATCTCCCGAAAAGCTTTATTGTTTGATGTGCTGGCAGTAGTTTTAAAGGCCTCAACAATCGGGATCCCTCCCTGCAAGAGAGAACCCAAGGTTCTAAAAGCACCAATAACTTGCCCGCGGGAATAATATTTAATTTTCAGGAGCCACTCGTCTCTTTTTTCATAACGTAAATAAAGAAAAACCATCGTTAGAGTCACCATGAACGGTAAATACCAAATCTTAGAAAACACGTCACCCAAACCAATAATTATTCTAGTAAAAAGCGGCAACTCGGTATTCAGGTCCACAAATAATGTTTTAAAACCAGGCAAGACAAAAACAAAAAGAACAAACAGACTGACGAGGCATAAGCTGGTTACAAAAGAGGGATAAATAAGGGCACTTTTTATTTTATCTTCGGTCTCCGCCCTGGCTTCATAATGCTTGGCCAGCCTATCTAAAATCGCCTCCAAACTGCCAATTCTCTCTCCCCCTTCAATAGAGCTAACCATCATGGCTGGAAAAGTTTTTTTCATGGCAGAAGCTAAAGATTCCCCTTGTGCAAGCTGTTGGATAATAAAATCAATTTCTACACGCTTAGAAATATTCTTGATAATATGAAGAGCTTCGAGGAGTGGGACACCGGAGGATAACAACATCCTCAACTGCTCACAGAAGCGGGAAACATCGCGCTTTGATAAAGATGGCATATAAACCCTATGGAGCAAGCTTATTACCATTAATTAACTAACAACACGCTTCGCTACAACTAACAACAACTTTTTATTATAATATTAGAAAATTTAGAGGGGTTGTAAGTTGTGGGTTGTAGGCCTCGATTTATCGGGGCTGTCTCATTAGTTAATAAGTGTCGTAATTCCGACAGGTTACTTTTGTAAGCGCGGAAAAAGAGGTTGGCCCTTGTTAATCTTTCCTTTTACACCCAACTGCAGCCTCATGCTCTCGGCAGTGGCTGGCATAAAAGGAGAAACCAGGAGTGCCGTTGTTTGCAAAACATCATAGAGATTAGACATCACAGCCTGAAGTTTAACAGTCTCTCCCGCCTTAGCCATCTTCCAGGGAGTTTCATCTTCAATATACTTGTTCGCTTTATTAATCAATTTCCAAATAGCCGCCAAGGCAGCCGCAAAAGCCAGATTGTTCATGTGCTGATCAACAACCTTTGGTGTTTCCTTTGTCAAACCGACCAAAGCTATGCTCAAAGCATCAAACTGCGTATCACATATCGAATTCTGGATCTCGGATTGAAAATATAGATCAATCATAGTCAGTGTTCTATTCAAAAGATTCCCAATATCATTGGCCAGGTCAGAATTATATCGCTTAATAAAGGATGCCATAGAAAAATCACCATCAGAACCAAAAGGAACCTCACGTAAAAGAAAATATCTGATAGGATCAACGCCAAACCCATCACTCAAGACTAAAGGATCCACCACATTGCCTCTGGATTTACTCATCTTCTTGCCTTCCACCGTCCACCACCCATGACCAAAGATCTTTTTCGGCAAAGGAATATTAAGAGCCATCAATATCGCCGGCCAGATCACTGCATGGAAACGCACAATCTCCTTACCCATCAACTGCACATCGGCCGGCCAGTATTGCTTGAACTTTTCATCGTCAGGATACCCTAAGGCAGAAATATAATTGAGCAATGCATCAAACCAGACATAAACAACATGCTTGGAATCCCCCGGTACCCCTACTCCCCAGGGAAAAGCTGTCCGGGTAACAGACAAATCTTTTAAGCCACGCTTTATGAACTGCAAAATCTCATTTTTTCTGGATAGAGGCTGAAGAAAGTCTGGATTAGCCTCAAAATGCTTTAACAGTTTGTCCTGATATTTGGCAAGCTTAAAAAAGTATGTTTCTTCTTTTAATATCTCCGTGGCGCGGCCACAGTCGGGACAATTTTTTCCGTCAATAAAATCCATTTCCGACCAAAAAGACTCACAGGGAACACAATACCAACCTTCATACTCCCCCTTATAAATATCCCCTTGCTCCATAAGCTTACTGAACACCGCCTGGACAACCTGCTCATGGCGATTTTCTGTAGTGCGGAGAAAATCATCATAAGCAATATCCAGGGTTCTCCAGGCAGTCTTAAAACCCTCAGCCATTTTATCAACAAATTTTTGCGTAGTCTCCTTTTTATCCTCTGCCGCCAGCCAAATTTTGTGGCCATGCTCATCTGTCCCCGTTAGAAAATACACATCAAAGCCCATCATCTTCTTATAACGCGCCAAAACATCGGCAGCAATCGTAGTATAGGCATGGCCGATATGAGGGATATCGTTCACATAGTATAGAGGCGTAGTTAAATAATATTTCCGTTTCATTAATTCGCCCCTAGATCCTTAATTGGGAACAATATCCTAAAAACACTCACATTAGCTAAAGCCTTATTGGCCCAATCAGGCAACTGGCGTTGGAGGTAAAAATCATGCACCTCAAAAACCGGCATGGGCTTCCATTCAACTTCTCCGTCATATAAAACCTGCACCAAAAATCTATCCAACAATTTTTCGTACCAAGCCTCATCTTCCAAATCTTCCGGAACATACGCGGGATGGATGTAATTCTTAAAAAATGGCGCCATCCCCTCCAGGGATTTTTCCTCGGCTTCCACCGGACCAATCACCATCCACTGTGTTGAAGTATTAACATATCCCATGTCGGAACTATGCAAGGCCGGCACAATCTGAAAACCACCGATAGCACCAATGGGCGAAGTTGAGATATCAATTACCCCCGCATGATTAGCCCGAATGCGTCCGGGATCGGCATAAAGGCTGCCGGGAAACCGACCAATCCCCACCACCGGCCGAAGCACCTCGCCAATTACTCGATGATCACCGGAATAATAATTTATTATAATCCTGCCACCGGATCGGTTCTCAAAAATAATTTCTTTGGGATAATCAATGGGCCGGTCAACTAAAATATAGTAGGCATCTCCCACCGCCGGGACATAATCACGCGGCAGATCAATAACCGGTTGCGCTGGAGCAGACAACATCACTATATTCCCCACAAAAGGGGCAAAACCACCGCCAAAAATGCTCTTGCCGGCAGGGATATCCGTGTAGATAGATGAATCCGGGCTCAAAAACGAATTATAAACCTTTGGCGGTTGCAGGAAATCTTTTGGCAGCAGGGTAAAAATACTCTTGTCCCACTCTGCTGCCCCAGTTTTAATATGAATAGCATTAACTGCAGCTGCCGCCACCCGCCCCTCACTTATCCATCTGGCTGCCGCATAGCCTGTTTTGCTCACCCTGGTCACAGGATACAAAACCTTACCAACATTAGCCCAATTCTTTCCACTATCTTCGCTAACCGCAATGACGCCGTCCACTCTATTCTCCACTTTAATGCGGTAGATCTCTTTGAATGCGGGGGAGTTCTCGTGACGGATTGCCGGAGAGACCCCGCGCTCTAAAGTGGTGGCAAGTAACGAAGATGAAAGAAGTAAAACTGAGATTAATAAAGCTAACAATCTATACATTTAAAAATTCAATTAAAGTTCTAACCGGCACACCCGTGGCTCCTTCAGCCAAATAGCCTCGCCCCTTGGAGAGATAAGCAGTCCCGGCAATATCAAGATGCGCCCAGGAAGTATCTCCGACAAATTTATGAAGAAAGGTTGCCCCTGTAGAGGGAGAAGCCCCGCGCCCCTCTGTGCAATTCTTTTGGTCGGCAACCGAACACTTAAGGTAATCTTTGTATTCTTCATAAAGCGGCAGCTGCCAGACTTTTTCTCCTGATTTCTCTGCCGCCCGCTTAATTTTATCAATAAGTTCCTGGTCATTGCCCATAAGGCCGGTAGCCACATCTCCCAAAGCAGAGAGACAACCTCCGGTTAAAGTGGCACAATCAACGATTGTTTCCGCTCCTTGCTCTTTGGCATAAGTAATAGCATCGGCCAGGATCATGCGCCCTTCCGCGTCTGTTGAAATTACTTCAGTAGTTAGACCAGACAAACTAGAAACAACATCGCCTGGTTTAAGCGCTCCGCCATCCGGCATGTTTTCAGTTAACGGAATAACCGCAAAAACATCTTTGGCTATACCCAATTCAACCGCAGCTCTCATAGTTTCAATAACGGCAGCCGCCCCCGCCATATCTGTTTTCATCTCCCAAAGTTTGTTTGAAGGTTTAAGAGAAATTCCGCCAGCATCAAACGTAACCCCCTTGCCAATTAAAGCAATTGTTCCACGCTTCTGATTACCAAGTACAACGACCTTCGCCGGCTCCTTACTCCCCTTAGCAACCGCCCACATGGCCTCCATCCCTTCCGCTTTGGGGTCAAGAATCCGGCACTTCAAACCAACTTCTTTGGACATTTGCCTGGCATAATTGGCTAAATAGGTTGGGGTAATTTTATTTGAAGGGCCATTAACCAGATCTTTAGCTCGATTCTCCGCCTCGGCAACTATCTGCCCAAGCTTTGCTCCCTTTTTTATCGCACTTATTTTCTTATTATCTTTTTCTATAATTATTAATTCATTAACTCTGATTTCTGACTTCGGACTTTCGGATTTCTCACCTTTAAACTCATAACCCCCAAGGACAGAACCTTCTACCACTGCCTGCGCAACAGCTTCAAGGTCAAGCTTGCCTACATCTGAGCCATGAACAATAGTCGCCACACTCTTAGCCTTGATTCTCTTTGCTTCTTTAATAGCCGCCGCTCCTGCCACCCTTACTTGATCCAAGCCAAACTTATCTTTTTCTCCCAAACCAACCACAGCAAACTTGCCGCCTCCAGTATGAATAATCGTCACCTCTCCTAAACTACCCTCAATCTCTCCATCATTTATCAATTTTACAATCTGCCCCTTGAGTAATTTATCTACTACAGCCGCGGCTCCCTCCGGTTTTTTTACCCCTTTGAAAAAATTGACAACAATAAGATCCGCTTTGACCTGAGTTAATGAAGCACATTTTATTTTTATCCGCATTACTTAATCCTCCCAAAAAATATTGCGATTTCCCGCTCGGCTGACTCCAGGCTATCAGAACCATGCGCGATATTTTTAATAGTTCCGTCGCTGGTAAACATATTTTCCGCTTTAAAATCTCCGCGGATAGTCCCGGCTGCCGCTTCGCGCGGATCGGTTGCGCCCATTAGCTCCCGCACGCTGGCAATGGCGTTTTCTCCGGCCACCACACAAGCGATTAAATGTCCGGAAGTAATAAATTTAAGCAGACCGGCATAAAATTTCTTGCCCAGGTGGGGTGAATATAGGTCGGCAGCGCTCTTTTCTGTGAGGCGAAACTTTTCTTGACGCTCAACCTTTAAGCCAACATTTTTAACTCTGGCAACAATTTCTTTGTCCAATCCCCGCGCCACCCCATCAGGCTTTATGAGTAGTAAGGTTTTTTCTTGCACGTTTAATAGCATCCTTTACTCGATTGGGAGCAGTTCCGCCCGGCAAATCCTTATTGGCTACAGAATTTTTTGTAGATAGATATCGCGTTGCATCGTAGGTAAAAGCGTCAGAAAATTGTTTTAGTTGTTTCAGAGAAAGATATTCAAGCTCCATATTGGATTCTTCGCAATAGGCCACAAGTTCACCAACCACTTTGTGGGCTTCACGGAAGGGAACCCCCCGCCCGACCAGGTAATAAGCAAGGTCGGTTGCGGTTAAAAACCCTTTTTGGGCAGATTTTTCCATTTGTTCACTCTCGATTTTTGTACTTTTAATCATTTGTTCAAAAATGTCCAGCACAGCTTTAATGGTGTCAACCGTATCAAAAACTGCCTCTTTGTCTTCCTGCATATCACGGTTGTAAGCCAGCGGCAGCCCTTTCATTACAGTCAATATCGCCATAAGATGACCATAGACCCGCCCCGTCTTACCCCTGATCAATTCCGCAATATCCGGATTTTTCTTCTGCGGCATGATAGAAGAACCCGTAGAAAATTTGTCGGAGAGAGTGAGGAAGCCAAACTCTCGGGTTGACCAGATAATTATTTCTTCCGCAAACCTTGAAAGATGCATCATCAACACAGCGGCGGCAGAGACAAAATCAATAGCAAAATCACGATCAGATACCGCGTCCATGCTGTTTTTTGATATCTTGGAAAAACCAAGCTCGTAAGCCAGGCTGTCGCGATCAAGTTTAATATTGGTCCCGGCTAAGGCACCAGAGCCTAAAGGCAAAACATCGGCACTTTCACTGGCTTTAGCAAACCTTTCTTTGTCACGCTCAAGCATCTCATAAAAAGCCATTAGATGATGAGACAAAAGTACGGGCTGCGCGCGCTGCAAATGCGTATAACCGGGCATAATCACTTTAATATTTTCTTCCGCTATATCAAGCAACGCTTCCTGCAGCTTAACAATCAACCCAGAAACTTCCGTCGCTTCATTCTTTAGATACATGCGCAAATCGGTCGACACCTGGTCATTCCGAGAACGTCCAGAATGAAGTTTTTTGCCTACATCGCCGATCTTTTCAATCAGCAGGTGCTCAATATTCATGTGGACATCTTCGTATTCCCGGCTAAGCTTGATCTTGCCTTCTGCTATGCCTTTCAAAATTAATTGCAGGGCATTAATAATTTTTTTACACTCGGCCACATTCAATATTCGTGCCTTAAGTAAGGTTTGAGCATAAGCCATGCTTTGAACAATATCCTGTTTGTAGAGTCTGACATCGTAATGCACAGAGCTGGTAAAACTTTCGGCCGATTTAGCCAGCGGATGGCTAAACCTACCGCTCCAGGCTTTTTTCGATTTTCTACTATTGCCAACTACCCGCTTTGCCATATTATCCCTCCAGTTTTGCCCGCACTTTAATAGGCAAACCAAAAAGATTGATAAACCCTTCCGCGTCTTTCTGGTTATAAATTTCTTCTTTCTCAAAGGTTGCCAGATCAGGACGATACAAAGATTTATGGGACTTACGCCCCACTACATTACAATTGCCTTTGTATAGCTTTAAGCGGACGGTGCCGCTGACTGTTTCTTGAGTTTTATTAATAAAAGCATCCAGAGACTCTTTCAAAGGCGTATACCACTGGCCATTATAAATTAATTCGGCATAACGCTGGGCTACCAGCTGTTTATAATGCTGTACATCTTTATCCAGAGTAATGGATTCCAAAGTTTGGTGAGCGGCATAGAGGATAGTCCCACCCGGAGTCTCATAAACTCCGCGCGACTTCATTCCCACCAGCCGGTTCTCAACAATATCAACCCGACCAATCGCGTTCTTGCCGCCTATTTTATTCAATTGCTGGATCAGGGCAAGTGCAGTCAGGCGTTTGCCATTGAGCGTTTTTGGCTCACCTTTTTCAAACTCAATTTCAACATATTCCGGCTTATCCGGCGCCCGTTTTGGGGAAGCAGTCAGTTTAAACATATTTTCCTGCGGTTCAAACCACGGATCTTCTAAAATCCCACCCTCATAGCTTATATGCCAGAGGTTGCGATCAGAAGAATACGGCTTATCTTTGGTCACAGGGACCGGGATACGACGCTTTTTGGCATATTCAATCGCTTCCTGTCGGCCTTTAATCTCCCATTCACGCCAGGGCGCAATAATCCGCATATCCGGAGCCAAAGCTTTGTAAGTTAATTCAAAACGCACCTGATCGTTGCCTTTGCCCGTTGCCCCATGAGCCACAGCATCAGCTTTTTCCCGCTTGGCTATCTCAATTTGCTTTTTGGCAATTAAGGGGCGCGCCACCGAAGTACCCAAAAGATAATGCCCCTCATACACCGCGCCAGATTTAATCATGGGCACAAGAAAATCTTCGGCAAATTCCCGTTTTAAATCCTCAATATATATTTTGGAAGCCCCGGTCTTCATGGCCTTTTCTTTTAAGCCTGTTAATTCTTTTTCCTGGCCCAGATCCGCGGCAAAGGCAATTACGTCACAATTATAGTTTTCCTTCAGCCAGGAGATCATAACCGATGTATCAAGCCCTCCTGAATAAGCCAGTACAACCTTCTTAATCATCCCTTACCTCCTAATAACAAAGTTAAAATTGCTTTTTGAACATGCAGACGATTCTCTGCCTGATCAAAAACAACTGACTGCGGCCCATCGATAACGTCGCTGGTAATTTCTTCCCCGCGATGAGCCGGTAAACAATGCATAACAATAGCATCCTTTTTGGCCAATACTAATAGCTTTTGATTGACCTGAAATTTACTGAATTGCTTTTTACGCTTAGCTTTTTCTTTCTCCTGCCCCATCGATGTCCAAACATCGGTATAGACCACATCGGCATCCTTAACCGCCACCACCGGATCATTAAGAATGTCAATTTCCACGCCCGCTTCTTTACCATCGGCAAACGCCAACTTAACAATTTCCGCTTTGGGTTCATAGCCTTTTGGCGACGCTACAACCAGATTTATGCCCAGCTTAGCTGCCGCGAACATCAGCGAATGACACACGTTATTGCCGTCACCGATATAGGCAAACTTAAGTCCTTTAAGATTCCCTTTCTTTTCTTTGACTGTAAACATATCCGATAAGGCCTGACAAGGATGAAGTAAGTCGGACAGCCCATTAATAACCGGGATAGAAGCATACCTGGCCAACTCAACCACCTTACTATGCTCAAATGTACGCACTAATATCGCATCGGCATAACGAGACAGCGTCTTGGCCACATCACCAATAGACTCGCGGATCCCCAAACCAACCGCAGCTTGATCTAAACTGATAGCTAAACCACCCAACTGCCACATGCCGATTTCAAAAGAAACCCGAGTACGAGTGCTCTGTTTTTCAAAAATCATAGCCAGACTCTTTGCCCATAAATACTCGTGTTTTTCATGATTTTTCTGCATACTTTTCAACTCTGACGCCAGCGAAAATATCGCTATGACGTCGTCAGCAGACAAATCATGTTCTGAGATAAAATCTTTACAGGAAAGCTTGCTCATGGAGAGAATATTATCATATTTCAGTCTATTTTCAAAGCTAAGGTTTATAGACAGGTGGCGGACAAAGTTTATGTGCCGAGGCCTGTATTCTTCTCTTAACCAGGGCAACTTTTTCTATATTGAGCCCTTTTGTCTCTTTGCTGTCCAGGGCCCGGATAATCTTATCTAACTCTTCGTATGTAATACCCAGTTCCTCCTCATCAGTTTGGCCTGACCACAAGCCGGCAGAGGGTGGTTTATCTATTATCTGTTGAGGCACCCCAAGCTTCCTGGCTAATTCCCGAACCTGGCTCTTTAACAACTCTCCCAAAGGTAAGAGATCCACTCCCCCATCCCCATATTTTGTAAAATATCCCATAACGGCTTCCGAACGATTACCGGTTCCCACCACCAAATAGTTTAGTTTATTAGCCTGATAGTAAAGGCTGACCATTCTAAGCCGTGGTTTTAAATTAGCGATAGTTAAACTCTTATCTTTATGTAAAAAAGCCTTGCCTTCTAACTGTTGGTACAATTGATCACAGACCGGTTGGAGATCAACAAGTTTTGTTGGAATAGAAAATTTGTCTGCCACCGCTTTGGCATCAGTTAAGTCTTGATCCTGGCTAAAACAGGGCAAATACAGACCTAACACATTATCAGGCAAGGCTTTTTTACATAAAGCCCCAACCACCGCCGAATCCACCCCACCAGACAAACCAAAAACACAACCAAGGGCAGCTGCTTCATTGACTTGATTTTTAATCCAAGCGACAAGTCTATCAATCATTTTTTGTCCTCTCTTTCTCTTGACTCTCCATTTCTTTTCTTTCTTTGACCACCTGGTCAAAAACAGGCTGAAAATCACCAAAGGCTTTGTAAAGCACGATAAAGTTTGGCTTTAAATCCCGCGCCGACTGAGAGATACGGTCTGTTTTTCTTGCTGAAAGCGCCGCGGCAAAAAGAGCTAACAATTTTTGCTCTTCCTTGATCCTCTCTTTTATCGCAACGATTTTATTATCATCCAAATCAAACACTTTAAAATCAGCCCCTGCCGCTTCTACCCTGGTCAAGCCCGCCTGAGCCTCTTTCAACAGATCTCTAAAAACATGCACATCCATCTCTGTCAATCTCCCTTTGCCTTTTAAACTAAAGATTATCTTATCCAGGGCCGCGTTAAATTCGATCAGGCCATCCAAAAAATAATCCAGGCCATTTCTATGGCGCAAGGCCAGTAAAATATAACGCACCCCTTCCAATTTTTCATAAGCCGCCGGCAACTTTTTCTCTTTAACATAACCTTCAGCCGAAGCCAGCCTGGCATTAATATTATCAAAATCTTCTCTCCATAATTTATCGGTTATATTCATGCCGTATGTCATTTTTACTTTATAATACTTACGATAAAAGTCCCGCCACTCATTAGCCAAACGTTCAACCGCGACTTCCGACTCTCTCGGCTTTTGCAAACTGGTAAAAATAAAAGCCGGAATGTAAACACGCTCCAGCTCTTCCATCGATTTCAGCATTCTTACCTGAATTGGCTCTTTAGCGCAACCAACTAACAACAAAAGGACAAATAAGCAGACAAAGGGTTTTCGTTTACTCATTTGGCAACATCCCTCTAAAAAGTTTAACCAAAACAGTCGTGAATAAGGCCTCAGCAACCCCTACAACAACATGTACTTGGAGCATTGGCCCAAACCCAAGACCGAGCTCTAGGGAAACCATTAGAGCCACAATAACCAAAGAAAGCCAAGCAGCTAAGGCAACACCAAGCCACTCAAATGTATACTTTTTCAATTCGGCGTAAATATAGTAGGTTACGAACGTTCCAAGGAAAGCCATATTAATAATGTTAGCACCCAAAGCAATCAGCCCGCCATCCGCTAAAAATAATGCCTGGACGATCAAAACCGCTGACATAACCAGCGCGCCGGCAAAAGGACCCAGGACGATCGCGGCTAACGCCCCACCCATCAGATGTCCAGAGCTTCCTTCAATTACAATAAAATCAAACGACTGAATGGCAAAAATCACAGCAGTCACCATACCCATTAAATATAGTTTCCCCGTAAAAACCCGACGACTACTTCCTGCCAAACACTTAATCCCATTTCCCACTACGGCAAAAGCTTCCTGCGGGGCCAGGGCTGTAACCGCCGCTTTAACTTTATTTAAACAAAAACTCAAAACCGCCACGGCCATCCCCATTAATCCATAAGAAACTTTAGGATCCAAAAAACCATCCGGAATATGCATTATTTTAACTCCCTATTTTTATAATAACACGGGGTGTTTAACGAA